>CAYJGN010000024.1:0-28023 GCA_964369635.1 uncultured Oscillospiraceae bacterium | reverse complement strand
TCCTTAAACGGGCGCAGTATTTTATAACATGCAAAGGGAGATATCATCCCAATGTTAAATTTGAAAAAGGTTCGATTTTGAGAGGACTTTTATCGGATAATGCCAAAAACAAATACTCTGAGAAATTTGAACAGCTAACATTTTTCGAAAACAAAACCCTTGCAGAGGAGGAGATAAGATGCCTAATAGAAGCAATATAGCCTATATTTACGACGGAAGCTTAGAAGGCTTTTTAACTTGCGTCCACGAGGCTTTTTATAAGCGCGAAGACCCTGTTTTTATAATTCCGCACACCGAAACAAGACAGACCCTTTTTGAGGTTAAATATATCGGCACCGATACCGATAAAGCGCTCGCTGTCTATCGCTCGATTAGTGAGAAAATATCAAAAGGTGCTCAGGATTTTATAAGACTTTGTGCGCTATGTACCCTACCTGATAAAGAGCTTTTGATGCTTTCGTTTTTAAGAGAGGGATATAAAATCGGGAGCAGAATAATGATGATACCCTCAAAAGAGCCGTTTTGCACACTGCGAGCCGCAGTTAAATCGCTTACAAATGAAGCCCATTATCTAAAGGGATTTATCCGCTTTAATGCATACAGAGATACTCTCGCCGCCGAGATAGAGCCGAAAAATGATGTTTTACCGATTATCTCTCCCCATTTTCAGGCGAGATTTCGCTCGGAGAATTTTATAATATATGACCGAACCCATAAAAAAGCGTTTATCTCCTCGAAAGGTCAGCGGCAGACGGTTGAGATGGAGTCGTTTTGTCTCCCTTCAGACGGAGATGACAGCGAGTTTTCTTCGCTATTTAAAGTTTTCTGGAACAGCGTCACAATCGAAGAGCGACTAAACGAAAAATGTCAGAATACACATCTTCCGAAGAGATACCGAAAATACATGACCGAATTTCTGCCTGCTGAGAGTACGAAAAATTATTTAAACTCAAAAAATTAGTTCACTTTTTCTTCGAAAAGTTGTAAAATGATATACAGTAATCCTATTTATCTAAAAAAAATTATCAATGGGCAATTCATCAGTTTTATTTTCTCACAACAACAAAGACGCTTAAATGTTAGGAGTTTTGAAAATGATTGATATACAAGAGTATCTTGAAAGCAAAATGAAAAGCATTATTTCTACTTGGGTGGCAGATGATATTTATGCAATATCATTTGATATTTTTTCAAATCCAACGCATGAATATAAAGAGCATTCAAATCTACCTATGTTTGCCATTAGCTATGGTAGAAAAAAGGATTATGAAAGCATAAATAACAAAACGAAACTCTTGGAAGCACAATGGTGCAAAGCTTTTGGCGGACACAACTCTGCGGTAATATCAACTTTCGGCTCTACTGAAGGCATAGAAATTCTTATTGAATGGTATAAAGAAAAAGGGATTGCCCATATCGGTTATGAACCACCATTTTACTATAGTGAAGAGCAGCGAGAAAGAAGAAAATATATAGATAAAGGTCCGATTGGGTTTTATGAGCTTCTTTTAGAGATAACTGCAGTTGCAAAAAAATTGCGTGAGAGTGGATTTATTAAAGATAAATTCAAAGAGGATATCCCTATCATTATTAGTTGCACAAAATTTGAGTGGTATATTTTAGATGCAATCAAAGAGTTGAATCCAAATGGAGAAGCTGAAGAATTTTTAAGTTTTTTGAGAGAACGCGGTAAAACATAGATGTAGCAGCTATACCATCTGTTTCGCTATATCGAGCAATAAACTAAAGATATATTAAGGTGTTGACTATAAAAAACTACCACTCGATATTTATTATCCAGCTTCTGCAATACATATAAAAATTAGACACTTAAGATAGGGGTAAATAAAAGTGGAGAAATGGATAACTTACAAAAAAATCGAAGCACAGATTGAACTTATAGATTTTTTTATTGGCGGAAATCAAGAATTAACTGTTTATTTTACAGATAAACAAAAAAATAAATGGATACTTTATTTCGATTTGGTCTGGGATTTTAGGTATGCAGTCGAAAACGCTTTTATTGATAGGTGTTCTCATATGGAGAAAAATAAAACACGCGAAGAGTATAGCAGTATTTATCTTGTTGAAAATTCAGAATATATAAAGTACTTTGAAAATCAGATTTCCGGTTCACTCCCAACAGATGAACTAAAGCATTTTCTGATTTTCGACCAAACTGATACAGCTCTTGAAATATTAACAACAAAAAAACCTGTTTTACGCAAAGATACTAACCCTTGATTATATTTGCATATTTTTTATCACTCAAAACTCCCCAAATAATAGATTTTGTGGTAATGATGAGATTATTAAACTTCAGTTTTAGTGACATAAAAAAAGGATTTACTGCGCTACCTTTTTTATCCTAAAGGTAGCTCCCAGCTAAATATAAACTAAACTTAACGATAGATTAAATTCCCTTTGCCAATTTCTAAAATAAACTTTATTTGAAAATTTCCCCTCCCCTTACAAATATCTAAATTAATAAACTAACTGGTGGTGATTATATGGATAACAATTTAAAACTCGGGCTTGTACTCTCAGGCGGCGGCGCTAAAGGGGCATACCAGCTTGGCGTTTTTAAAGCTATGTCGGAGCTTCGGCTAACAAATAGCGTATGCGCTGTTTCAGGCTGCTCGATAGGCTCTATCAACGCTCTTGCTTTTGCCGCAGGAAGCAATATACGCACAAACGCACTTTGGAAGGCTCTAACAGCTTTCGCAAAAAATGAACTTCCTGATAAAAAAATCGCAGATGAATTAAATCAGAAAATAGATGACTACCTAAAAGAGAAAGACAAAATTCCAACGATTAGCTTTTTAGAAGAAAATGCAGCGAGCGATTATAAGGTTATGTTTTCTGCGCTTTCATTTATCTTGAATGCAGAAGCTGCTAAAAAATCAAATATAGATATTTATAGCTGCATATACGATATTGAAGCATCAAAATCTGTCTACATAAAAGTTTCAGACTTAGCCATATTTGATTTAACAAAAGTGATCTGCGCTTCCGCCTCCCTTCCATTTATCGTAAAGCCTGTTCAGCATGATGGACGGTACTACCTCGATGGCGGAGCTAATAGCAAAGTTTACAAAAACCAAAATGCAGATAGTGTTGCCCTCGCTCCCCTGCTTCCACTAAACCTTGACCATACTATCCTCGTCTACCTAAACCATCGAACACGTCAAGATGTAAAAACAATAAAAGAGCACAACGTTATTGAAATATGCCCAACAAGACCGCTTGAAGATAGCCCTGGCAGCGGTACTCTTGATTTTTCAGCCGCAAAAATCCGCTCTCACCGAGAACTTGGATATAAAGATGCTATGAATGTTTTAACGCCGTTTGCGCAAGCGTTTAAAGACAACATTAATATAGAAGAGCTTTTATCAGCAAATATTGATAATGTTAGTAAAATTATTGAGGAGAATATTATATAAATGTTTAAAGAGATAGTTTATAAAGTTTTGAGAATTAATGGAGATTATGCAGAGCTAATTGATAGCGATGGTTGCCAAAACACCGTCGCAATGGCACTTCTCCCTATTGAAATTGATGAGGGAATGACCGTTTTATACAAAAATTTAGAATATATAATTATAGAGGAATAGATGGATAGAAAACAACTGCTAAAATTTTGCTCACTCGCTGCAAAACTCACCCTTGAAAGCGGCGGAGAAACTTACCGAGCAGAAGAGCTTATAACTCGAAGTTGCAAGGCTTTTGGAGTTGAAACAGCAAATGTTCTTGCCGTTCCAACGGGAATATTTATTTCAATTGAGGAGGGAGAAACCTCTCTTGTTCGAATAGAAGCAAGGACTACCGACCTGTTTGTTATAGATGAGGTAAACAGAGTAGCAAGAGAGCTTATTTCAAAAAAAATCTCTTTTGAATCTGCAATAAACTCTCTTCAAAGCCTATCTAAAAAAACTGATAATAAACTACTTAAAATTTTTTCAAACGGTGCCTCTTCAGCTTTTTTTGCCTTGTTGTTTGGTGGGGTTATTTTTGAATCAATCTTTGCCCTATTCTGCGGTTTTACATATGGAGCGCTATTCTATGTTATTAAACACCGTAGACTGCAAAAGTTTGCCCAAACTCTTTTCGGAGGGGTTACGGTTGGCGGATTCGCCGTTTTCTATACCTTTATCTTCTCATCCCCTCTTCCAAGCAGTATGATACTTGGTGCTATGATGCCACTGCTCCCAGGTCTTGCGATGACAAACGCGATAAGAGATACCATCGCAGGAGATTTAGTCAGCGGTGTTTCGCGGTTTGCAGAAGCTATTGTTACTGCACTCGCTTTGGCAGTTGGCGTTGCATCAATGCTTATTATTTTTTCAGTTTATTGAGGTTATATACATGATTGATTTTTTATTTTGCCTACTCGCAACAGCTTTTTTTGCAGTTATAATAAACTGCCCTCTAAAAGCAATAGCAACCTCTTCGGTTATTGCTTCTGTTTGCTATATGATTTTTTTATTCGTTTCAAAGAGCGGAAATATGGTTCTCGCCTTTTTTGTCGCTGCTTTTTTATTGGCGCTCTTCTCTGAGATAGCGGCACGGATACAAAAGATGCCATCAACAATATTTCTCTCCCCCGCAATCATCCCACTTGTTCCGGGTATGGGGATTTATGAGACGATGATAAATCTCATAAACTTTGATTTTGATAGAGCATCTGTTATAGGATCACAGACTATAGTATATCTATCAACTATAGCTGTTGCCATTGCTATTGTGCTTGTTATTATTTCTGCTGTCGATTCAGTGGCAAAATTTTCAAGTAGGTAAATTCTTAATATTTTCATAATCGTAAATTTAACTTGAAGATTAACCTGTTTTTTGTTATAATAATAAATAGTATTGCCAATAATAACTAATACATCAAATAGGAGCAAATTTTGAAAATCAAAAATTCAGGTATGAAATACAAAACAAAAAGAGGCTCTATCAATATAGACAAGCTTATTCTAAACTTATTCTTAACCCTTGCATCAATAGCGCTTATAATATTTATTTTCCAGATGCTTTTTGGTGGAGATGATGGCGGAAACAATGGGAATAACAGCAGTGTAAGTTCTGGTAGTAGCAATAATAGCGGTTGGAACAGTGAGTCGATAGTTATCCCTCCTGTTGAAGATCCAAAATGGTATGATGCAGCAGTTTCAGAATCAGCTGAGGTAGAGGATAGCTATTTTGAAAATACTGTTCTTATCGGCAACTCAACTATCGAGGGGATAGGCTTCTATTCATTGCTTCCAGAAGCAACTGTTTATGCCGAGGTCGGGCTTACTGTCACTAATATTTTTAACGAAGAATTATCCGATGGTAAAACTGCCTTTGAGCTTATAGCTGATGGAAACTTTGATAAAATATATATATGCCTTGGTCTAAACGAGCTCGGTTGGGAATACAGCGATATTTTTAAAGAACGTTATGAGTCGGTTATTGAAGAAATTCGCACCATCGCACCGGATGCTGAGATTTATATCCAGTCGATACTGCCAGTAGCCGTTAAAAAGACCGAAGCAGACCCTATTTTTAACAACACAAAAATAGAAGAATACAACACCCTTATATCTGAAATATGCAAAGAACAAGGTCTCCATCTTATCTACTATCCCGAAGAGATATTAACACCAGAAGGAACACTTCTTGATGAAGCTTCAACTGATGGCGTTCATCTAACAAGAAGCTATCTCTCTATATACGCTGACTATTTAAAAACACATACTACGGAGGAATAAAAAAACAATGAAAAAGATTTTAATTTTAATAGCATCTCTAATTCTTATAATGTCACTAACAGCTTGCGGCGGTGATGAAACACCGGAAGATAAAGGATTTGACCCAGTTTCTGTTGCAGATTCTATTGTTGCCGGCGAATATTTTATTGATGACTTACAGCCGATTGAAGACAGCGTTGTTTCTGATATCTACGGAATAGATTTCGAAATGGTCGAGAGCTCAAAAGTATATTTTGGAACGAATGCAACCCCTGAAGAGGTAGCGGTTTTTACTGCCGCAGATGAGGCCTCGGCAACCACCATTAAAGAAGCGCTTTTAAAACGCGTATCTGATCAGATAACTGCCTTTCGCGATTATATGCCAGATCAGGTTATAAAGCTTGAAAACGCTATTATACTAACAAGCGAAAATAATGTTATACTATGCGTTGCAGATGATAGCGAAGCCGCTCTAACAGCTATAAACAACATACTTGGAATTTAATAATTCATAATTTTAACAGGTGGTTTTATGCCACCTGTTTTGTTGTAAAAACAAGGAAAATATTGTATAATAGTATTTAATGTTTTTTATTGGAGTGACATATGAAAATTCTGAAATACCCTCTTGATTTCGCAACTATTTTAAAAAAGAGAAAATCAATTAAAAAAGAGCTACAGGCAAAAGATGGGCTTATTGATAAGCGGATAGCTGTTGTAGGTGGCTCAACCTTAACTCTCGCAGTTGATATGCTTGAGATTTTTTTGCTTGAAAGTGGTATTCGGCCGCAGTTTTTCGTCGGTCAGTATAATAACTATTTTGAAGAAATTCTTTTTTCAGAGGATCTACTAACCTTTAACCCTGAGATAATATATATCCATACAAATAACAAGAATATTAAAAATTACCCGCCGGTTAATTCTTCTTCGGCAGAAAGCACCGCTCTTTTAAAAGAGCAAACAGAAAAGATAAACGCTATTGTAACCAGAGCGAATGCCGCATTTAACTGCCCTGTTATCATTAATAACTATGAGCTTCTCCCCTATCGTCTGCTCGGTAATCAAGATGGGATTGTTGGCGATAATGCATTTATCGGCAGAGTTAATAGTGCTATAAATGAAATTGTAGCTCAAAATGAAAACATATACCTAAATGATATAAACTACCTATCCGCGCTATATGGTCTTGAAAATTGGCATGATAGCAGCTTTTATTATATGTACAAATATGCAGTTTCCGCAGAGGGACTTATCCTTATAGCGGATAATCTCTCAAAAATTATAAAAGCTCTTTTTGGAAAAAACAAAAAAGCAATTGCCGTTGATTTAGATAATACCCTTTGGGGTGGTGTTATCGGTGATGATGGCATCTCAAACATTGAGCTCTCTATTGAGAGTCCAACAGGTTATGCCCATCATGATTTTGCCGCTTACCTAAAAAAGCTATCATCTCTTGGCATACCGCTCTGCGTTGTTAGTAAAAATGAGCATGAAAATGCTATATCGGGACTTTCACATCCTGACAGTCTTTTAAATATCAATGATTTTTTATATATTTATGCAAACTGGGATAACAAGGATAGAAATATACGCGAAATCGCGGCTAAAATGAATATAATGCCCGACAGTTTTGTCTTTTTAGATGATAACCCTGCTGAGCGTCAGATAGTCTTTGATAGCATACCCGGGATTGCAGTTCCAGATTTCAGAGAGGTTGAAAGTTTTATCACCGCTTTAGATAGAGGCGGATATTTTGAAACAGTGAGTTTATCTGATGATGATATCGCAAGAAACGATATGTACAAGGCAAACATTGCGCGTGAACAGTCCCAAACCGACTTCGCTGATTACTCTGCATATTTAAAAAGTCTTGATATGACAGCAACCATCTCCCCTTTTGATGATATTTCTCTTGAGCGAATAACTCAGCTTATTAATAAAACTAATCAGTTTAATACAACGAACCTCCGGCTTTCAAAAGAGCAGATAAGCTCAATGCAAAATGACAGCAGTTACACAACGCTCTATGCAAGACTTACCGATAAATTTGGTGATAATGGGATAGTTTCTGCAATCATCTGCAAAAGCACAGGAGATATTACAACGGTTGATTTATGGGTTATGAGTTGCAGAGTTTTTAAGCGTGAGCTTGAATATGCTATTTTTGATAAGTTGGTCTGCCTGCTAAATCAAAAAGGAATAAAAGAGATCAACGCTTACTATATACCAACAAAAAAGAACGGATATATTAAAAATCTATATAATGGGCTTTCTTTTGCGGAAGTCGCAAGCGATGATGATAAAATAAGCTACAAGCTAAATATCAGCGAATATTGCAATAAAAACACAAACATTGAGGTAGTTAAATGAAAAAGATTTTTTTAGCAGTCCTGCTTACTGCTTTTTTGCTCCATGGCTGTACCCCTCCACCTGATTATGCAGAAATAACCCAGCTCCCTCCCCCTATAACTGGACGACAGAATATGTCTTATCTGATCACAACACCAACTGATGAACTTTTTATAGTAGATGGTGGGGACGTTATTGATAAAGATCTTTTGGTTGAATATATAGATAAATTTGGCGGTACTGTTGACGGTTGGTTTGTCACCCACCCAGACTCAGACCATGCTGGAGCTTTAGCAGAGCTCATCTCTTCAGATGCTGATTTCATCGAGCATATCTACTATCTCTTTCCAGATGAAGATTATATAACCGAATACGGCTATCCAGAGCTTAATGATAATATTATAAATATTAAAAACACTATTGAAAATTGCGATATTGATAAAACAGAGGTAAAGGCAGGAGACAGCTTTGTTTTTGGCGATTTAGAGTTTTTGATTATAAATGGACTATACCCCGATATCCATCAAAATGCAGTTAATAACAACTCTATCGTTATTAAAGCAATAAATCATGATAAGTCTATAATATTCTTAGGGGATGTTGGGTATGAGCAGGCAGACAGATTAGTCGATGATATCTCAGCTGATATCCTTGATAGTGACGCTGTAACAATGGCGCACCACGGACAGTCTGGCGGTAGCTTTCTGCTATATGAGACAATATCACCGACTACCTGTTTTTGGCCCTCTACCCATTCTTTGATAGCAAACGATGGTGGTGCAGGTCCTGGAAGTGGCGATTTTAAAACAGAAGAGACTCTCGAGTGGGTAAATGAGCTTGGTATTGAAAACCACTATATTTCATATGAAGGAATAGTTACTATTCCATTCTCACAGTTCTAAAGCATTACTTTAGAGATACTAATTTTTATTTTGAGGTAATTTATGATTAAATCGGCATTTTTTGATTTAGACGGCACCCTTGTTGACACACTTGGCAATATTTCGCACTGCGCAAATCATATAATAGGGTCATACGGGTATAAAACTCACAAAAAGGAAGATTATAAAGCGTTTATCGGCAGTGGCGCTCGTAATCTATTAACCCTTGCCCTTCCTGATGTTTCAGCTGAGATATTTGACGAGATTTTCACCGTCTACTTAAAATACTATGAAGAGAATGGTTTTACAGGCTCACTAATTTACCCTAAAATATCAGAACTTCTAAACAAATTGGTAGCTTTAAATATACCTCTCTTT
Organism: uncultured Oscillospiraceae bacterium; assembly: GCA_964369635.1. GTDB lineage: Bacteria > Bacillota > Clostridia > Oscillospirales > Ruminococcaceae > CAYJGN01. Next base: position 18,683 of record CAYJGN010000024.1, on the reverse strand, counting down.
GTTGTTAGTAATAAACCTCATAAAGCGGCTGTTGCTGTTATAAATCATTTTTTCCCTGACATACCTTTTGTCGAAGTGCATGGTCAACAGGAAAAATACCCACAAAAACCAGATCCGTTCATAATAAATATGCTGCTCGCAAAATATAATCTCGATAGAAATTATTCTGTCTATATTGGGGACAGTGATATAGATATTTTCACTGGAAAAAGTGCCAAGATGAAAACTATCGGTTGCAGCTACGGATTTCGATGTGAAGAGGAGCTTATCAGCGCTAAAGCAGATTACATAGTCGATAATGCAGCGCAAATATATAATATATTGGAGCAGATATAATGGACAAAAACATAAAAAACAAAAATTACAGTCCCCTTTTTTATAGAGCATTCATCTTTTATATGTGGATTGTAAATCTTTTTTCAAAGCATACAATACGCGACACAAAAAAAATAAAAGGACTTCGCAGCCCATTTGTGATTATAGCACCGCACCATTCTTCAATTGATGGAGTGGCAGTACCTTTTTTATTTGGCAAATATGATGTTGCTGTTGTCGGCACTCGATACTTCTACTTTATACCTAAACATAGATTTGCTCAGCTAAAGCTTGGTGTTATTCCAAAAGCCCCTTTTGCCTCTGAGGTTAAACCGATTAAGGAGATGATGGCGGCTATCAAAAAAGGGCGTTCACTGCTTATCTTCCCCGAGGGTCAGATAACGCTTGATGGCAAAAGCAATCTCTATGAAAAGTCTATTATCAAGATGATTAAAAAGATGAATGTTCCTGTTGTTTCCGTTGACTTTTCGAATTTTCATTCAGCTCATCCAAGTTGGGCAGAAAAAAGAAGAAAGATTAAAACAAAAATGTCCGCCGATATACTAATATCAGCAGATGAGATAAAAACAATATCCGATGAAGAGATTTTAAAAAGACTTGATAGCATTTTAGTCTATGATGTATCAGAGGAGCTTTTAGAAAATCCAGAGAAAATAAGAATAGAAAAGCCTCTATTAGGCATTACAAAAGCAGTTTATAAATGCCCCGCTTGCAAGGCTGAGTTCACCCTAAAAACCGATGGGGATGCTATTATTTGCAATGAATGCCAAAACAAGATGATTGCTGATGAGTATGGTTTTTTACTTGCTGCAACCAATAAAGATAAGGCAATTAAAACAGTTGCTTTATGGAATGAGTTTCAGCGAAATGAATTAAAGGACGAATATCTAAGTAACAACGATTTGACTATTGAAACCGATGCTGTTATGCAGATAGGGACTGACTATATCGAAGGACTTATAGATTCAAAGCCAGGCAAACTAATAATGACTGACAAGGAATTTATCTTTACAAACGAAGATGGTGAGTGGCGATATAAGAACACCGATTATCTATCGCAGCCATTTGCCGTTGGGGTTAATATATCTATACCCTCTCCGTCCCAGCACACCATTTTCAGGTTTGATAACAAAAGCATTGTTTCAAAAATCGTAAACTACAAATATATTCTCGATAGATATAGATATTAATAGAACATTAATTTGAAAAACTAAACGTTTTATGATAGAATTGTTATGTAATAAGTTTATTTGGAGGGTTAATATGGAAAAAATTAGAATTGTTTGTGATGCAGCTTCGGACATTACTCCCGAAGAAGCGAAAGAACTTGGTATTGATCTCTTAAGAGCTGTTGTAACTATAGATGGAAAATCATTTGAAGAAGGCGAAGTTTCAAAAGAAGATTATCTTCAAATGCTACTTGACTGTAAAGAAGTGCCAACTACTGCGCAAGTTACCCCTGAAAAATGCATCGGTGCTTATAAGCGCGCTATCGAAGATGGTATTTCTGAGCTTATTGTTGTAACGATAAGCAGCTTTGGAAGTGGTTTTTATAATAATGCAAATATGGCAATTGATATGCTCAAAGAGGAAATCGGCGAGTTCTCGCTAAAGATAACTATAATAGATTCCCTTGCATATACCTATTGTTTTGGCGAGCCAGTTCGCTATGCATGTAAGATGATTAAAGATGGGGTTTCAAAGGATGAAATAATAGCTTTTCTGAAGGATAAATATAGCAAAACTGAAGCTTTTGCAGGAGTCTATAATCTTCGATTTGCTAAAAAGAGCGGCAGAATTTCTGGAATCGCAGCCTTTGCCGGTGAAGTTTTAGGATTAAAACCAATAGTTCATCTTATAAATGGTAAAGTTGATATTCCTGAAAAAGTACGCGGTGAAAAGATGATTATTCCAAAGCTTATCGATCTTGTTTCAAAGCACGCAGTTGATATTAAAAAGCAAGATATAATTATTTTTCACGGGATAATTTCGGATGAGCAGCTAACTCTTCTTGAGAAAAGCATAAAAAAACAGCTAAATCCAAAGAGCTTTAGATTTGAGCCTATCGGCGCTTCTATCGCTACTAATACAGGACCTTATGTTTGCGGCGTTGTTTTTGATGGTAAGGCACGCGTTTAAATTTAATATCTATTAAATAATTAGTAAAGCACCAAAGATTAATCTTTGGTGCTTTTTTGCAAGACATATAAAGTTTAATTACAAAATCATAAATCTTTTTATTTTCAACAAAGATGATATATACCCTTGTTCAGACTAAAAAACGCCCAAAACAATACCCGATTGCTCATAGCCAAACCACTCAACTCATAGTCAAAGCAATGGCAAAGTATATTAAATATAACTTCTAAATAGTCTCCGCTTGTTTTATCATCTCAGCTGCAGTTTCAATGCTTGCATCTGTTATCTTATCGCCAATAGTTATCCTTGCAATCTCGCGCAACCGTTCATCCCCTTCGATTTTTCTCACCGTCGTGTAGGTTTTCTCATTTTTCTCATTCTTTTCAATAAGCAGCTGGTTATTTGCATAAGCTGCAATAACCGCTGAATGTGTGACACAGATTACCTGCCTCCCTTTTGAAATACTGCGAAGTTTCGTTGCTATTTTAGCAGAAGCTCTACCAGAAACACCGGTATCAATCTCATCAAAAATCATCGAAAGGCCCGGTTCATCGTTTTTCTCAATCATCTTCATCGCTAAAACTATCCTTGAGAGCTCACCGCCAGAAGCCACTTTAGAAATCGGTTTTAGCTCTTCTCCTGCATTAACCGATATTAAAAACTCAATCTTTTCCGCTCCATCTTTTCTAAACTCACATCTCTCCCTATGAATTTCAAACGAGACACCCGGCATATCAAGTGAGATGAGCTCATTTTTTATATCCTCTTTAAGGGTATCGATGTAAAGTGAGCGAACTTTGCATATCTTATCTGAAACAATGCGAAGATTTTCAAATAATTTTTTAAGCTCTACTTCAAGCTCTTTTGAAATTTCTGAGCTTCTATTTATTCTGCCAAGTTTTTGCTTTGCATCATCTAAGAAAAGAAGTATCTCCTCTGTTGAGCTTCCATATTTACGGAGCCTGAAAATCACATCAAGACGATTCTCAACCTCTTCCTGTCTCTGCTTATCAAAATCGAAGTTTTCAACTGCCTCTTCTATAACATTTGCGATTTCGATAAGTTCGTAGTTTATATCGTTAATTTTACTTGAAATTTCTGATAACTCTGGTAGAAACTGCGAAATTCTTTCGATATTTTGCGCAGAAGCAGAAACTAAATCGAGAGCTCCGCTAATATCCATATCTCCCTTAAGCATAGCTTTAGATTCGCTTAGATCTTTTATAATTTTCTCGCTATTTTTTAGCGTTTCTTTAAATCTTTGAAGCTCTTCTTCCTCGCCTAAAACAAGCTCAGCCGCCTCAATTTCATCTATTTGAAATGAAAGCAAATCTGCAAGCTCGTTTTTATTCTTATCCGCAGACTGAATATCAAAAATCTGAGCGCCAACCTCTTTATATCGCTTATAGATTTCATTATATTGCAAAAGAAGGTTGTCATTTTTTGCATAGCTATCTAAAAATATTCTATGCTGCTCTGGACTTGCAACAAATCGAGCGTCCGACTGACCATAAATATCAATTAGCGTTGAGGCAATATCTCGAAGAATGGCGTTTGTTGTTGGTCTTCCGTTTATTTTAACAGAGCTTTTACCGCCCTCTTTAACCTCTCTTGAGATCAAAATCTCGTCTTCATCTTGAAATCCATGCAAGGCAAGTTTTTCTTTTGTTTCTGCGCTTATATCATTAAAAAGCGCATCAACTTTTGCAAAACTCTCACCCGCTCGTATAAGGTCTTTTGTCATCCTCTGTCCAAGCACCGCGTTAATCGAGTCTATTATAATAGATTTGCCGGCTCCAGTCTCACCTGTAAGAACAGTAAAACCGTCATCAAAATCAATAGAAGCCCTCTCGATAACGGCGATATTTTCTATATAAAGACTACTCAGCAAATCGTCCACCCCTTACTTGTATAGTTTTTCAACACTCTCTTTAAATCTAATACAGTCCTCTTCAGTTCTCATAACTATAAAAATCGTATCGTCGCCAGCTAAACTTCCAACCATACCATCAAACTCCATCGTATCAAGTGCGGCACAGGCGGCATTTGCCATACCTGTATAGCATTTTATCACAACAGTATTTCCGGCAAAATCAACCATAATAACCGACTCTTTGAAAATTGACTTAAATTTAGTCTCAAGTGCCGCCCCATTATGAGAGTTTATTGCATAACGATACCCTCCTCCACCAATAGGCCTTTTAACAATCTTTAGTTCGTTAATATCCCTTGAAACTGTCGCCTGAGTTACACTAAAGCCTCTATTTAGAAGTGCATTTATAAGCTCTTCTTGCGTTTCTACGACTTCGTTAGTGATGATTTCAAGCAGAATTTTCTGTCGCTGTGCTTTCATTTTGCATAACTCCTTAAAATTTATTATTAATCGACTCAAAATGATTTGAGTTATTAAGAGAAATTAGCATTGCTGATTTCGGCGCTCTTTTTATCTCAATTCGCTCATCTGATATTTTGAAATTTTGAGTGCCGTCTATTGTTATATAAACATCATTAGCATTTGTCACTGCAGGTCTAAAAACAATCCGCTTGCTTGCTTCAAAAACAAGTGAGCGACTAATAAGACTGTGCGGACAGATAGGCGTTATAATAAAACTTTTAAGTATAGGGTCAACTATAGGGCCTCCGCTCGACATAGAGTATGCAGTTGAACCAGTCGGAGTTGAGCAGATAACACCATCTCCTCGAAAACTCTGGATAAAAATATTATCAGCATATAAGTCTATATCAACTATCTTCGAGATAGCTCCTTTTGAAACAACTACATCGTTTATAGCAAAAAAACTCTCGTTATTTATTAAAACTTCAATCATCAACCTGTTTTCAACGGTATATTTCTTTTCAATTACCAAAGCAAGCTTTTCAATATCATCTTTTTCAAGTGAAGCTAAAAACCCAAGCCTCCCTGTATTAACACCAATAACAGGTATACGAAACTGCGAAGATGCCTTAAGCGCACGAATAATAGTTCCATCTCCACCAATAGCCACTACTATATCAAAATCTCTTATAAGTGCATGATTGGTATTATCATCAGAGACAAAAGTCTCCTGTCCTTGCTCTGTGAGATAGTCGACAACTCTTTTTGTCGCACCATCGGTATTCATTTTACCGTAGTTTGGCATAATAAAAAATTTCATGCTATTCTCCGTTCAAAACTTCGTATGACCTATCAATAATATCTAAAATATCACTCTCTTGCATGGCAATACCATCTTTTTTAATCCTCAAAAGATATTCGATATTTCCTTTAGGGCCTTTAACAGGCGAGTAATCAACTGCAATAGGTGAAAAACCTTGACTTACAACATATTCGCAGCTACTCAAAACAACCTCACGGTGGATTTTAATATCCCGGACAACACCTTTAACTGTTTTGTTTTTACCGGCTTCAAACTGAGGTTTAACAAGCGCTACGATTTCACCGCCATCTGCTAAAAGAGAAAAGGCTTTTGGCAAAACAAGCTTTAGCGAAATGAAGGAAACATCAATAGAGATAAACGAAGGTTTTTTATCAATTAGCTCTTCATCGAGATGGCGGATATTCGTCCGCTCCAGATTAACAACCCTCTCATCTATCCTTAAACTATAATCAAGCTGACCATATCCAACATCAACAGCGTAAACCATTAAAGCATCGTTTTGGAGCATACAATCGGTAAAGCCACCGGTTGAAGCACCGATATCCATACAGACAGCACCGTTTAAATCTATACCAAAAACATCTATTGCCCGCTCAAGCTTTAATCCTCCACGACTAACATACCGAAGTTTCTCACCTCGAATTTCAACTTTTGAAATATCAGAAACGAACGTTCCAGCTTTTGTAACTTTTTGATTATCTATATAAACGCTACCCGCCATTATGAGAGCTGCCGCTTTTTGTCTTGTCAGCGATTCATCGAGCTGTAATAGAGCCATATCAAGGCGCAATTTATCTTTCACTGATACCTCCGCTTTCAATAAAGCTAACTATTCCCTGCACATCAAAGCCTAAAAGCGCTATCGACTGCGGTACTGTTGCTTGTGATATAAAATCATCAATTCCTTTGTAAAGCAACTTGCCTTTATATCCTAACAATAATAATTTTAGCGCAATTTTCTCGCCCAAACCGCCATCTTTGTAGCTCTCTTCTATAAAAACTATCTCATCAAATTTAGATAGTTTCTCGACAAGCTCATTTTCAATAGGAAAGAGACGAATTATATTTATAACTGCATAATCATCTGAAAGCTCTTCTCTTGCTTTTAAGCATTCAGCAAATAGCCTCCCATAGCAAACTATAGCTTTTTTCCCACTGCCAACCTCTATATAGTCTTCATCAGTACAATAGTCTTTAATAGCTTCATCTTCGCTACCTCTTGGATATCGAACTGCCACAATCCCCTCACCACTCACAGCAGCTCTAAGTGAGCGACGAAGCTGGTTGTAGTTATGCGGTGAATAGATAGTCATATTTGGCACTGAGGTTAAAAAAGACATATCAAAAATGCCTTGGTGGGTTTCACCATCCTCGCCAACAATTCCCGCTCTATCAACCCCTAAAACAATATGCTTATTTGCAATAGAAATATCGTGTATAAGTTGGTCATAGGCGCGTTGAAGAAAGGTTGAGTATACTGCAAAAACAGGAACTATCTTATCGTTTGATAACCCTCCAGCAAAAGCTACTGCATGCTGCTCTGCTATTCCAACGTCAAAAAATTTATTTGGAAATTCTTTTTTGAAATACTGAAGTCCTGTTCCATATTTCATAGCGGCAGTAATCGCAACTAAATCTCGGCGCTCACGCTCAATTAAAACAAGCTCTTTTCCAAAAACAGTTGAGAAACTATCCTCTTTGCTAATTTCAGGGTAGATATTTCCCATACCTGGAGATATACCGTGAAAGGCACCAGGATTCTGCTCGGATGGATAATACCCCTTACCTTTAACAGTTTTTATATGAACAAATGCAGGCTTATCCATCTGTTTTGCTCTTTTTAAAAGACTGCACACCGCTTTGAAATTATGCCCATCAACAGGGCCCATATAGTGAAAGCCAAAATCCTCAAAAAAGTTCGAGCTATAAAGGGTATTTTTTATCGCAGTCTTTATCTTTGTTGCGGCAGACTTCGTACTCTTACCGATAACAGGTATCCCTTCAATGACTTTTTCAACCTTATCACGTGCTTTAAAATACCCATCTTTCGTTCTAATATTAGATAAATACTTCCCAAAAGGACCAACATTTTTAGAGATAGACATCTCATTATCATTTAGTATAACAATAAGTCTATCTTTATCTTTTGTAGCATTAATAAGCCCCTCAAATGCAATTCCGCCTGTTAGCGCACCATCGCCAATAACAGCAATAGTATAGCTTTTATCACCTGAAAGCCTTTTTGCTTTTGCTATACCGGTGGCAATAGAAATTGAGGTACTGCTATGCCCCGCAATATAGCTATCATATTTGCTCTCAGATGGTTTTGGAAACCCAGATATACCTTTATAGCTGCGCAAGCTACCAAATTTATTAAATCTACCTGTAAGTAATTTATGAACATAACATTGATGCCCAACATCAAAAACAATATCATCATTCTCCAAATCAAAAATATTGTGCATAGCGAGCGTTAATTCAACAACACCCAAATTTGAAGCTAAATGACCGCCTGTTTTAGAAACAGAATCAATTAAAAAAGAGCGTATTTCAGCGGAAAGAATATTAATTTGAGTTAAATTAAGCTTTCTTAATTTATTGCCGCAAATATCCTCATTTAAAAACTTATATCTCTTCATATTAATATACAGGAATCATCATTGCGAGCAAAATACCAAGCAATGCACCTGCCAAAACCTCCATCGGGGTATGTCCCAAAAATTCTTTTAGCGGCTTATCGGTCGGGTCGAATATCTCCATATCCTCTTCACCGATATCAATATCATCCTGCTTTATCTCATCAACAATAAGATTGATAACCCTCGCATGCTCACCTGCTGCTCTGCGAACACCCATAGCATCATAAATAGCTATTGCCGCAACAACAAATGCTATAGCAAATAGAGGCGATGCTTCTCCGACTTTCCTCCCCGTTGCAATAACCATTCCGCAGACTGTTGCAGTATGGCTTGAGGGCATACCGCCAGAGCCAAAAAGACGCTCGAAATTCGCCTTCTTTTTAAAGGCAAGATGAATTATAAATTTTATAAGTTGCGCAGAGCCCCAACCGAGCACCGCAACTGTTAATATATAGTTTTGTGTTAGAAAAAAATTATCCATTATTATTAAAACGACCTCATCAGTAATTTATCGGCAAATTCGAATAAAAATTCATTATATTCTAACTTATTTATAACCTTTTTTGCCTCATTTGTCAAATTCTGCGCTCTTTTTTTCGCCTCATCGATTCCAAAGAGACTAACATACGTTACTTTTTCGTTTTTCAAGTCGCTCTTTGATGGTTTGCCAAGTCTCTCAAACTCCGCAGTAACATCTAAAATATCATCAACAATTTGAAAAACAATCCCTATTTTACTACAATATAAAGTTGCGCACTCTATATCTTTTGTAGAACCATCCGCCGCAATAACACCCAAAACACCACAGCTTTCAATTAGTTTTCCTGTTTTCAAACTATGAATAATATTCAGCGTTTTTTCATCTGGCTTTTTGCTCTCAGATAGAATATCAACAACCTGTCCGCCAATCATTCCATTGTACCCAATGTTTTTAGACAGCAGTTTAATAGCACAAACCTTTTGCTTATCGCTTAGATTTTTCGAGCCTGAAATAACTTCAAAAGCCGCTGTTAAAAGGGCATCTCCCGCAAGAAGAGCAGTGCTTTCACTAAATTTTTTGTGGTTTGATAGCTTTCCGCGTCGATAATCATCATTATCTATTGACGGCAAATCGTCATGGATAAGCGAGTAGCAGTGCACCATCTCGACGGCAACAGCTAAATCAGCCGCCGCTTTAATATTCCCTGAAAACAACTCACAAAAAGCAAAAATCAATATTGCACGTACTCTTTTGCCACCTCCGAGCAGACTATATCTCATCGACTCGACAACCTCAGCATATGGCATGTCAACAGAAGGTATAGCTAAATCAAGCTCTCTCTCGACAATATTTTGATACTGCTCATACTTTTCATCAAAGCTCATCAGTTCAAATCACCCTCGTACCCTTCAATAATAATTTTCGCTTCTTCAAGCGTCTCTTTGCAGCTTTTAGCAAGAATACATCCTTGCTTATAAAGCTCGAGCGACTCTTCAAGCGAAACCTCGCCACTCTCGAGTTTTTTAGCAATATCATCCAGCTGCTTTAATTTCTTTTCAAAATCATTCATAATCCACCTCCAAAACTTTTGCAGTAAATCCGCCTTTAAACAGCTTTACATAAACATCATCAGAATTCAGGATCAAACTTGCATCTCTTATTGGTTTTTTATCTTTTAATGCTATTGAATATCCTCTTGATAGAACAGCGAGTGGACTTAGTCCTTCAATCTTCTCGATAGATAGCATAAGCTTAAACTCTTTTTTCTGCAATGAGGTTAAATACCCTGTTTCAAGCTTTTTCGCGCTATTTTCTACTCTCTCATTAAATTTCATCACTTTGTTTTTAAATTCGGTAAGACCTTTTCTTTTAGTGGATATAATTAAATCTTTTTCCTTACCAGCAAAAACGCTCTTAACGCTTTTCACCATAATATTCTCTATCTGATTTAGATAATCAAAAATCACCAGATAGTCAGGAACAGCTAAAACAGCCCCTTGAGTTGGCGTGGATGCTGATTTATCGGCTATCAAATCGATTAGAGAGCGGTCTCTATCATGCCCTACCGCAGAGAGAACTGGTGTTTTGCAATTAAAAACCGCTTCAACCACTAAAGCATCATCGAATGCTGATAAATCCTCTTCACTACCGCCGCCTCTTGTTATGAAAATCAAGTCATATTTGCTATCTGCATTATAAATAGCATTCGCAATCTGCTTTGGCGCCTCTTCACCCTGTACCGCAACATCAATAACGCTTATAGTACATATCGGATATCGCATAGCCATTGTTCTTAAAACATCTCCAATAGCTGCTCCCCTCTTTGAGGTTATAACGGCAATATCCTTTGGATACTTCGGCAATGGCTTTTTGTTTTCCTCATTAAAATATCCAAGAGACTGGTATTTTAAATATATCTCATCCTTCTTTTGGGATAAATCCCCAGCACCCTTTTCGATAATATCGTAGACGGTTATATTTATATAACCACCCTTGTTATAAAGCGAGACTTTACCCGTTATTATTACCTCTGAGCCATTTTTTAAGTTTTTTACAGCTCTCCCGACATTTCCCTTCCAAACAACCGCGCGGACACTGCAACTCTCATCTTTTAAGGTGAAGTAAACATGTCCGTTTTTAGAAGCTCCCTTAAAATCGGCAACCTCCCCTTTGATATAGAAATTCTTAAAAAGCGGAAAATTTTCAATAAGCTCTCTTGCCGTATTATTAAGCTCAGAGACGGTTATAAATCTACTTTCCATATCTCTCCTCTTTTATCCGACAGAGAAACGCAGGTCCTATAGCGCTATCTCCACTGAATTTTGGCGGAGCAACATAGCCATTAAAGTCAGTTTCTACCATAGTTTTTATCGTTTCATTTGCTAAAACTCCACCTGTCGCTAAAACTGGTAAATTATATTCTCGAGTAGCGGAGATAAGCATTTCTTTTATCGAAATATTTATATAGTCAATGCAAAATTTCGCAATATCAGCGTCTCGCGCTCCATCTCTTTTCATATCACTGCATTTATTCTCAACGCCAGACAGTGATATATTATTTCCCTTTACGAACGGTTTTATTTTAAAACGCTCATCGCTCTTTGCCGCAAGCATAGATAGCTGCACACCGCCAGGAAATGGCAAAGATAGCATAGCTGCCACTCTATCAACAGCCTGTCCCGCCATAAGATCAAGGGTACCGCCAATCCGCTCAATACAAAAGATATTCTCCTCACAGGGAGAAACCCTTAAAAGGTCGGTTGTACCGCCACTTAGGTGAACTGCTAAAAACTCTTTATCCAAAAGCTCAAATCCCCCACTGCCATATATTGCGGCAGCAATATGTCCTGCTTGATGGGAGAAAAAATATGTAGGAACTTTCAGCACTGCCCCAATCGATAGTGCAACATTAGTTCCAACTACAAAAGCCGGCATATATGAATTTGCATTATCCCTTGGAGTTTTTGAATATCCTATTCCCGATATTCTACAATCGCAGTTTGCAAAAAGACGCTCGATAACTTTATTTAAATTCTTGCTATGTATGAAAACGCAATCACTCTGCCGAAGCCCTATTCCACTCTCAAGGGTGATAAGCTCTTTCTCGCTTATAAGATTGTCCCCTTCAAGATAGGCTGCAGATGATGCATAATTGCTGGTATCTATACCCAGATAACCATTAATCATAGAGATTTTTCAACCGTTCCAAGAACTCCGTTTATAAATGCTGGATCATCATCACCTGCAAAGCTTTTTGCAAGCTCAACAGCTTCATCTATAGAAACGCTTATAGGTATCTCTTCAACAAACAAAATCTCATATATCGATAGTCTAAATATCGAAAGCACCATTTTAGGAAGCCTTTGGATAGTCCAGTTTTTTAGGTTTTTTTCTATATGGCTATCAATCAAAGAAATATTATTATGTATCCCTAAAAAACAATCGATAATATACCCCGTAAGCTCGATTTCTCTGCTTTTTGCACTCTCTTCTAAAAACTGTGACGGCTCGGTATCAGTAAATATACTTTCAAATATAAGCGTCAGCAGCTGCTCTCTTTCTTCATGCCTTGTTAGTTTCACTTTAAAATCCTCTCAAAACAAATAAACCCTCAATAGAGAGTTTATTTAATTCTATTTGTTTATATTCTCAACACCCGCGATATATACATTAACTTTATCAACGGAAATAGAGGTCATATTCTGAACCGAATCCTTAACGCTCTCCTGAACCTTCGGTCCTATTTGGGTAATTTTCGCTCCATACCCTACGGTTATATGAATTTCAATAACTACCGATTCTTCTGTAAAATTTACCGAGACAGACTTTTTGGTATATTTATCAATAGTTTTCATCAAGCCCTCTCTATTGCTTCCAACAGAAATAACACCATCAATTTCAAGTGCCGCTGTTTTTGCAATAGAGGTTATAACTTCGCCTGATATCTTTAGGCTACCAACCTTTTCTTTATACGATTTATCGTTCATTTTACAAACTCCTTAATTTTCAAAAAAGAAATAAAACTATATAACTATTATACCACAAAAAACCGCTCTGACAACTATTTTACCTCAACAATTCTGATATTTTCAACTGCAGTATCATATGAGGAGAGAACAACGTCTTTTATAGTAGCAGCTTCCCCTGCAGTGAGCCCCTCTGACTGTACAACAGCAGTTACAAACTCCTCATCAATAAACACAACGCACTCATCAAATCCCTTAGCTTTAATAGTCGCTTCGATTTTGCTCTCGCTCTCCATTGCCATCGCAATATTCGTTGCAGTTTTAGCTGCTTCTTCAATGCCAGCACTGTCGATATTCGCACTTGAGAGTATCTCTTGAACGGTATCAATAGCTTCCTCTCGCGCTCTATCTCTATCAATTCTCGTCATAGCGAAATAGTCGTCATCAACCCCCTCTTCACCTATAACATACTTAACATCGCCATAGTTTTTATCACTCTCATCCGCACTATCACCATCAACAGCAGTTGTATCTCCGCTGTCTTCAACGCCGCCTGTTATATTGCCGGTATAAACAAGATCTTCCCCTGAATTTGAAAACTGCCAATTAAGATATACCGCCGCTCCCAGACAAAGAACTAATACCGCCATAATAAATGATTTTCTGTTTCTCATAATCTCCTCCTATTTTGTCATCTCGGTGACATGTATTCTATTTGAATCTATATTAAATACAGCCTTTACAGCTGAAATAACATCTTCTTGAACCGATGCATTAGCCCCACCCTCACAGACGATAAGCACCCCTAAAACTTTAGGTTCAAGCGTTTTTAGTACAACAGCAGACTCTCCATCGCTATCTGTCAGAACAATTTCCGTTGTTGTTTTCGATGTTATCTCATCGCCCGACTGTTCATAGGCGACATCCTCTTCATAAAGATAGACATCCTCCGCCCCGCTCTCATAGGTTAAATAAACAGATACTTTCCCCACTCCCGAAACCTCAGAGAGTATTGTCTCGATACCGTCCGCTAAAAGTTGCGGCTCTAACTGCTCTGTATCCTCTACCACCGCAGGTTTGCTCCCAAAGTCGAGATTTGAGACTCCTATTAAAACAATCCCTAAAAGACCTATCGCAATAATAATATTTCTTTTCTTTTCATCTGTCAGCTTTTTTAAATACTTCTCTATTATTTTCACAATGCTACCCTCGATAAAAATTTAGTTCTATCTCTCCAAATTGGTTTGTAAAGTCCTCTTTTATCATCTCTTCATTTTCTTCATCACAACTTATATCTATTCTATATACTCTGCTATCATCTCCCTGCACATATGCAAAAACCTCCCCTTCATCGCCGTATATATCATAGATATATGCAGTCAAGCTCTCAGATAGAATATCTTCTATATTCTCATTTACCTCACCGAAATCTATTTCACTTTCGCTCGGCGCTATTATATCTTCAAAGTTTAAGTTAGTTATAAATATAAAAGAAGTTAAAACAAGGGCAAGCCCTGAAATTATCTTTATGTTTTTCTTTCCAAAATCTCCCGGCGCTATCCCTATAATAACCGAAAAAACAATAAACAAACAGCAGAGCAAAATAGCAAATTCACGAAGTTTATCCATTAAATATCAACTCCAAACATAAGGGCGGTAGCTATACCAAAAACAGTTACGACAAGCGCCATAATAAGAGCACTTATAAGAAAAGATATACCGCTATTTATATTTGCAAGAAGCGTTGCCGCCTGGCGATTTTCAGTTACTGAAAATATAAGCTCTAAAATCATAATAACAATTAAAAAAGCAAGGCATTTAAGTATTATTGGGATAAAAAGGGCAAAGAGCGAAACTATCCCCGCAATGCCTGTTGTGCTTTTAACAACCGTTAGATAGCTCACTATCGTGCCAAACCCTTCGGAAATAACGCTTCCTATAACCGGTATAAACGAACCAGCCGCAAGCCTTGCGGTCTTTAGAGCAATGGTATCTGCCGTTTTAGCAGCTATCCCTTGCAGAATAAAAACAAAGATATAAATTGAGCTTATAAATACAATCGTAAGGTTTACAGCTCTTTTAAAAAATGCAGTTATCTTCTCTGTTGAAATCTCTGCTAATAGCGATGCACAAACAGACACTAAAATAAATAACGTTACAATCTTTATTAGAAATCCATCTATTAAAAGACCTAAAAACTGAGATAAAAATAACAAAACAACATTCGACACCGTCCCCATAACAACATTTCCGCTCGCAATAAGGGAGGCAGTATATAGCGGGACAAATCCTGTTTGAAAGGTTATATATCCGTTTATAGTAGTACTCACATCGGAAATAAGTCCCATAAGTGGCGATAAAAGAGAGGCAAGGAGCGCAAAAGAGACAACGGTATAGAAAAATCTTTCTTTTCTTATATCAACAACGAAAATATTGAGCATTGCAGATAATATAGCTATTAAAAAGCCTGCAAAAAAAATCTCCCATATATCAGAGACATTTAAAAAGAGACTATCTAATAGAAAATCGAAAAAACTTCCTATATCTATCCCGTTATCAACTATATTTTCATATTGAAGCTCTGAAATACCCTCTGCAGATACAGGGGCCGTTAATAGAGCTATAAATGATAAAATCAAAACAATTATTTTAAACTTCATAATTTCACACCGAATTAATATAACTTATAACCTCAGATAAAACAGCGGTTATAAGTGGGAGCATAATAGAAACTATTGCAAAGTTTCCAAAAACAATAATAAGTGTTTTATAGCTTGTCATCCCAAGGTCTTGACAGATGCTACCTAAAATCTCCACCGCAACACTTATAAGAAAAACACGCACTACAATAGATATTATTTCACTGCCGTCATCGCTAAACCTTATAATTTGCGATAGCTCTTCAAGTAAAGGGAAAAACTCTGTTATTGCATAAATCGCGAAAAGACAAACTGCTGCAGTTATAAGCAAAGGGTAAACTCCGCCCAGTATATCCTTTAGCGTATATGAGATAATAGAGACCAAAAAAATACCTGCAAGCATAGTTATCGCACTCATAAACTGAATACCGACCGCACTACCTCAAACAACTGCGCCACTTCATCTATAACCATCATAAGCACAACAACAAGCCCTGAAATAGTTACCATCATCGCCTGTTCATCTCTGCCTGACTTAATAAGTATCTGATTTAAGACTGAAACGATAATTCCTATGCCAGCTATTCTAAATATTAACTCAACATCCATAAAACACCTCTATATAAGCATTAGTACCAAAATAAATGAAACACCGAAACTTATCGTTAAATAGAGCTTTTTGTTTTTTTCATACTCCTCTTTTTTATCCGAAACCGTCCGTTCTATTCCGCTTTTTAAAAATAACAACTTTTCTATCTGCGTCTCTTCGCTGTCTCTCCCAATAATCTTTAGTATCTTGTATAGCTCTCTCTCATAAGGACAGTTCCTATCATCAACAAAACTCCTCTCACATGCAAAGCTAATATCTCCTCCTTTTGAAACTGTATCTGAAAAGATCTTTAGCGTCATGTAGATGCTATATTTTTCATCATCAGAGAGTTTTTTTATGATTTCATCTGTTTTAAGCTTTCTGTATTTAATAAGCTCTATCGTATCGAATATAACAGAAACTAATAGTTCATAACCTTTTAGTTTTTCGCGCAAATCACGCGCCCTTGCAACACCAAATAAACCGCCACAAGCTAAAATAAGCAAAGCTCCAATAAAATTTAACATCCCTCTCCCTCACAAAACAGCTCAAAACGCTCACCCGGCCGGCTAAGCACCGCGAAGGTATCAAAGCATCCAACCTGCACAAGATTTGCAATCCCCTCTTTTTGCATAGCTTCTTTGAAATTTCGTGCGTGTACAGTTGCTATAAATGAAGCTCCACAAATTGTTGCATAGTAAATCTCTTCCGCTTCCTTTTGCGAGCCTATCTCATCACAGGCGATATAGTTTGGAGAGAGGGTTCTTGTCGCAAGGGTTATCCCCTCATTTTTCGGATAACCATTCAACAAATCAACATTGCATCCCAAATTCAAATTGCCATCAAATGCTATCTCTCCTCGCTCATCAATAACAGCTACCTTTTTACCCTTAATAGATAGATTTTTTATAACATCGCGAAGAAGGGTTGTCTTACCGCAGTTTGGGGGACCAATTATCAAAAGACCACGAAAGTCGATATCTGTTATCCTCTTGCCATTTGCGTCTATATCAGCTGCAAAACGTAGGTTAAATCCAGATATATCACGAAGAGACTCTATTTCCCCTTTATCGGTTAAAACAGCAGTGCCAAAAAAGCCAACTCGACATCCCGAAGATAGTGTTACGTACCCATTTCTTATCTCATTTTTATATGAGTGCAGAGAATAGTTTAAAAGTCTCATATATGAGTTTTCAACCTCTTCTTTAGTAACTATTCTATCTCCAATCAAACGAACTCCCAACTTATCAACTATCGATACAGGATTGTTTTTTCTTATGCGAAGTTCAAACACCTCACTACAGTTGATAGCTGATAGCTTTGAATGGACATATCGAAACAGTCCATCATCTAAAAATTTTATTGCATCTTTTGTTTTACTCTTGTCCATAAAATCACCTACTTAGTTATATTATAAAATGGACAAAGTTAGAACAAAAAAAGGAACAATCTTGACTTTTAAAAGGAAAAGATATTCCCATTTAAATTATCAAAGATTATTCCAAATTTATATTATATTTATTAGAAGCTTTAATATAAAAGTTATTTACCTATATATTCAAACCGCTTAAAAATTTTCCCATCGCGCAGAACATCCTCTCCCCACATTGAAGCTAGGCGCACCCAAATACCACCCTCGCCATAGAGAGCTTTATATACAACAAACTCCTCGAGCGTTTCGCTGTGTTTGGCTATGTATAAAAGCTCGTACTCATTGCCTTTAAAGTGGCGATATCTGCCTAATTCATAATTGTATTGCATAGTTGCCTCCAAATATTTTCATATAATATTATAGTTTTTTTGTATTTATAATTTAAATGCATCAAGATAGTCTTGCAATTCATTTACAAATCGTGATAGGTGAAAACCATCACATACTGCATGGTGTACTTGTATCGCTAATGGTAGTACTATCTTGTCACCATCAGAAAAATACTTCCCCACTGTGAAAATAGGCAGAAGGTAATCATAACCTTTTTGCAAATTCAAATTAAAACCTGTAAAACTTATCCATGGTATACAAGAAACATTAAAATAATTTTTCCCTTTAAGTGGTTTTGAATTGTTAAAATCATTTTTATATTCGAACATATCATCATTATAGCTTTTTAAAAACATTTTTAAATCTGCACTATGCTCTGTCCATATATTTGTAATCGTTTCTGTTTCACTATGAAAAACTGTATAACAAGGGTTTGAATAATCATAAAAACCTACATTCTTATTCTCGTCTATATCCATGCGAAACTCTTTGTGTGAATTCACAATTTGCGAAAGTGAATAAAGCATCACTGGAAAAAATTTTTGATTACCTCCCCTGATGGTTTTCAAAAAGTTCGTTATATCTAAACTCACTGTCATACTGTAGGTACAGGGAGTACTATCAAGATAGTGGTTATAGCTGTTTTTTCTCTCCCACTTATTCATATCAATTATATTAAACATTATTAAATGCCTCCTAAATCTTATTTGTAATAATTTGCGATTCAGAAGGCTACTTTGTTTGTATCAACCATATTACCTCCTATTATAAATATTAAAATCTCCGCTTTAATACATTAGTTTACAACTTTATCGTATGCCTTGCCATCGCCACTTGCGTGGCAATATGGCAAACTGCTAATTATATTGATATCCTCTAAATAAAATAAAAAATATTCACATATATTTTATCATAAAAAAAGAAAAAATCCAATCAGTGAACTGATTGGATTTTGGAGGCGCCACCCGGATTTGA
>CAYJGN010000023.1:0-31048 GCA_964369635.1 uncultured Oscillospiraceae bacterium | reverse complement strand
CAAAATATAATATAAATAACCTCCGCTTTGCTATGATTATTTATAAATTAATACAATTTTTTACAGCTGTTTTACAGTATCACTGTAAGATACACCTATATTTTAAATTTTGACATAAATTATTAATAAAACGGTTGATTTTAACATTACTTATGCTATAATGTTTGTATATGTATTTTTTGCACAGAAAATTAAAATTTTTTAACTAAAAAATATAAACTATTAGCAATTTTAAATTAGATTTAATAGTTCAAGTTATTCAATGTTTTTATTGGATTTTATATCGGCAGAGCAGAGTGTTAGCTGTCGTTTAAAATAGTAAACTAGCAAAACCCAAATCTGTACAGTAAATAGGAGGTTTTAAGTGCAGTATTTTTCTTTTAAAGCTCGAAATAAAGATGGCGCTATCGAGAAGGGCATAATCGAGGCGGCAAATCTTAGCGAGTTTTTCAAAATTATTGAAGACCGCGGGCTTACCTGCATTGATTACAGCACCAACGATGTATCAGGTCAGGACGAGCTGCCAACAGTAGCAAAGCTTAACAGCAAAGAACTCATACTCTTTTGTAAAAAAATGGGCACAATGATAGCTGCCGGAATGAGCATTACAAAAAGTCTTGACGTTCTAATCGAAGCATCAACAAATAAAAACTATACAACAGTCTATAGAAACGTCTACGAGGCGGTTCGAGGCGGCGCCGCATTATCTCAAGCTATGACGGCACAGGGAAAAGCATTCCCAACCCTTCTCTGCTATATGGTTGAGAGCGGTGAGGAGAGCGGAAATATCGAGAAGATATTCTTGCGAATGAGTGATTACTTCGATAAGCAACTGAAGATGAAAAGAAAGGTCGATAGTGCTTCTGCTTATCCGAAAATGCTTCTATTCGTCTCGGTAGTAGTTGTTCTCGCCCTTTTCGGATTTGTCTTACCTGATTTGTTTGCAATGTTTGAAGGCACCGAAATCCCACCACTAACAGCCTTTTTTATGGGCTTTTCGGATTTTGTTCGAGAATTTTGGCTCTTTATAGTAGTCGGAATGGTTGTTGCCTTTCTTATGTTCTCATCTCTATTTAAGATTCGAAAGATAAAGCGGGTTATTGATGAGATAAAACTAAAGACACCTGTTGTTGGCAAACTTATGAATATGATATATTCAGGTCGTTTCAGCCAGACCCTCTCAATGCTCTATGCAGCAGGACTTCCGCTGCTTGAGACGATAAGGCTCTCGACGAATGTTGTTGATAACCTCTACATAGAAGAGAAGCTTGAGGCAGCTACGGCGGCAATAGGTAGTGGTACTTCCCTATCAGAGGCTATCGAAGATATCGAAGTGTTTGACAGAATGCTTCCGAATATGATAGCTATAGGTGAAGAGACTGGTGACCTCGATGGGCTACTTGAAACAACTGCTGAATATTACGAGGGCGAGTCGGATACCGCAATAGAGGCATTCCTCTCGATACTTGGACCGGCGCTTCTTATTATATTAGCTATTTTAATCGCTCTAATTCTTGTAGCAGTAATGGTTCCCGTATATAACAGTTATGAGACTGTGGGATTATAAAAAAAACGAAGATAAGGTAGGGGAGTATTTTGATCTGTATAGATTTTTCAGGCGAATATATTGATATAGTTGTCGCACAAGGCACTAAAAAAAGAGTGACGGTCGAAAAAAACGTCACATTAAAAGCACCAGCAGATATCTATTTACCAAACGGCGATATAAATTTCGCGGTGTATGAAGAGTGTTTACGTCCTGTTCTTGCAAGAATTTCGGACAAAAGAGTTGTTATGTCCTTTTCATTCTTACCAACCGTTTACTCGGTATTAAATCTGCACAAAGAAAAGAATCGTCAGCAGCAGAGAATGGCTGTTGAATCGCAAGTTTATGCAAATATATCACCCGATGAATATTATGTCGACTATTTTCTATCAAACGATAAAATAGCGGGTGATGATAAGCAGACATATGTATCATACGCAATGCAGAAGAGTGTTTCTGATGAGAGCTATGAAATGGTTCGACGCCTTGATAAAACACCAGTAGCGCTTGTACCTTCGCAGTATGCGGCTGAGAGTTTTATTTCAAACTACTTTGAAAAAGAAACTGTAGCTCTTGCAAAACTTGGAGATAAAAGCATAGCGCTCCACCTTTTAAACCCACCCGACAATATGATAACTCGCGATGTTGTTGTTGATTCACAGTCGGACTCACTTGATGTTGTCGCAGGGCTTTCAGCCGCTCCATCAGCTCAGACGATATTTATCCAAAATATCGAAAAACTAAACTCATATCAAAACATTAAATTCCCAGGCAAACCAATAGATAGAATATGTATATTTGGACCACAGGCAGACCCTTCGGTAGCTTCGCTTGTCGAAAGCTCAGTTGGCATTAAAAGCGGTATGCTATCTGATATCGACCCTGAGGTTGCAAAGTGCGCTGCTGTTTATACTATCGGAGCTATGCTATCGCTCGGTGCAGATGAGATAAACTTCTTTAATAGAAACAAAATCGCAAAGTCAGTGCAAAAAAAGACCAAGACCAGAGTAAACAAATTTATCTGGGTCGCATCTGTCCTTATTATATTAAATGTTATAGCAACAGCTGGTATAGTTGTTACTAATATGAGAGCACAAGATGCTGTTCGCGAAAGAGAAGCAGAGCTTAATTCACCTGAAACAATGGCTCTTATTGAAGAATACGGCAGTATGCGAGAAGAGCTTGTTTCAATACTGAAAAGCAATATCGCTCTCGATGCTCTCGCTGCAGAGCTTGAAGCAAACGGCGAATTTAACAGAGAAATTCTTTTTGACAGCGTCGATGAATCCCCTGATGGCGTTGAGATAACCTCAGCTGCGTATGCGGATAAGACTTATAGTTTTATTTGTAACGGTCAAAATGAGCAACAGGCGGCAGACTATGTTGAGGCACTCACTAAAACCGGATTATTCAGTTTTGTTGAATACTACGGATATAGCGAATCTGGCGACGAAGTAACTTTCACCGTTGTGGGAAAATTATAAACTGAAAATTTACCGGAAAGGGATGTAAAATTATGAGCAAAAGCGAACAGAGTACCTTAATTTTAGCGATAACTATCTTAATTTTATTTGTTCTCAACTATTTCGTAACTCTTCCAACGGTTGAAAGCTATAACGAAAATGTTGAGCGAGTTTCAGAGCTTGATTTAGAGCTGCTTGAACTTGAGCGGGATATCGCGCAGGGCGAAGCACTCGCGCAAGCTATCAAAGATGCAAATAGCGATATCAGAACTATTGGCGTTGATGAATATTTTGATGAGAACTACAGTATTCATAACTTTTTTGTTGACTTTGCAGAGGACTTTAACTTAGATGTTACTGCCCTCTCGATGAGTGAGGCGGGAGTTTTAAACAGCAGTCTAACTGAAGCTGGCATTGCAACCATTGCTGGAAACGAGCTTGTTTCTGGATATATGACAAACGAAGAGATAAATGTTATAACTCCTTATTATGAGGTTCTCTCTCAAAACTCAAGTCTATCGGTTGAAGGAACTATTGAAGATATCCTCGATTATGCTGATTTTCTTGCTAAAGAGAATATCTATATGGTCTTCCCTTCACTAACTTTAAGCGATTTCATAGATAATAACGACGAAGTATCGATGACAATTTCCTTTGTCGAGTATTCATACAGAGTTGCAACGGTTGATTTAACTTCGCAAATAGTTTTTAGTTAACCGCATCGGATGTTTTATAAGACATAAAGAAAGGATTTGGAAATCATTATGGCAGTAAAGAAACGTTTAGGAGATATGCTTGTTGAGGGCGGCCTGATTACCGAAACTCAGCTGCAAAGTGCGCTTGCATATCAGAAAAACTCCGGCGGAAAAAAACTCGGAGATATATTAGTTGATAATGGCATAGTTTCAGAGGATGAAGTTCTTAATGTCCTTAAAAATGCGCTTCATATCGAATATGTAACCCTCTCGGATATAAATATCCCGCAGAGCGTTATCTCAGCACTCCCCCGCGATATCGCAAACAAATATAACGTTATTCCATATAAACTAAAAAGAAACGAGCTTGTTCTTGCAACTGCGGACCCACTCGACTACGACATGCTAAGCGAAGTTGGTACCGCTGCAGGTATGATTGTTACCCCTTGTCTTGCGACAAAGAGCGATATAGAAGGTAGCATTATACGTCACTATGAGAGAAACAGAATAGGTTCATCTGCAGATAATCTAAATGCAACAAGCTCGGTAGCTGATGAAGCTGAGAGACTTGAGATAAGTGAGCTTGAGGCGGTTGAGGATAGACTTGGAAATGCTCCAGTTGTTCAGTTTGTAAACAACCTTATAATCCAAGCGCACAACAGCAACACAAGTGATATACATATCGAGCCTACTGCTGATGATGTTCGTATTCGATTCAGAGTTGACGGTATCCTATCAGAGATAGTTCGCATGCATGTGAGAACTCTACCGGTTATAACAACTCGTATAAAGATTATGTCGGATATGGATATAGCTGAGAAGAGAATTCCTCTCGACGGTCGATTCTCGATGAATGTAAACGGCAGAGAAATTTCAGCCCGTGTTGCGAGTATGCCAACTGTTTTTGGCGAAAAGATAGTTATAAGGCTTCTTGCAGATAGCTCGCTTGGTATTCAAAGTCTTGAAGAGCTTGGATTCTCAGATGAAGATGCAAAAACCATGCGAAAAGCAATCTCCCTACCAAACGGACTTGTCCTTATGACAGGCCCAACTGGCTCCGGTAAAACAACAACCCTCTATTCGCTTCTTGCAGAGTTATCAGAAGTTAGCACAAACGTACTAACAGTTGAAGACCCTGTTGAGAAATATGTTGATGGAGTTAATCAAACTCAGGTAAATAACAGAGCAGGACTTACCTTCGCAAGCGGTCTTCGAGCAATTCTCCGTCAAGACCCTGATAAGATAATGATTGGTGAGATTCGTGATACCGAGACTGCCGATATAGCAGCCCGTGCCGCTATTACAGGACATCTTGTTTTAGCCTCAATGCATACAAACAGTGCGGCATCTGCATTTATGCGTATTGTCGATATGGGAGTTGAGCCTTATATTGCGGCTTCTTCAATAGTTGCAACAGCTTCTCAGCGTCTTGTTCGTAACCTCTGCCCTCATTGTAAAGAGGAGTATACCCCAAATGATGTTGAGCGCGCATTCCTAAATAGATTTGGAGCTTCGGATGTAACAAAGCTTCATCGCAGCCCTGGTTGTGTTCGCTGCGACGGTCTTGGTCACCTTGGCAGACGTGCTGTTGTTGAGATAATAGCAACCGATGAAACTATAAGAAATATGATAGTTGCAAGAAGAAATACAGCAGATATAGCAGAATACCTCCGCAAAACAAAAAATCAAACCTTCTTTATAGATGAAGCGATAGACCTTGTCAAAAAAGGCATTATCGGAATTAAAGAAGCAATGACGCTAAGCGAGCATATCCAATAGGTTTGATTAAATTAAAGGAGGAGCGTTTATGGATATTAACAGCTTAATTACCCCCCCCCGCGCTTGGGGCGGAAGTGTTTTGAATTTTGTTGTTGGAGACCCGCCTGCTAAACGGGTTGATGTAAAAAAAAGACGACTCGACCTGCCACCACTAACTTCTATGGATATAGATAACCACGCAAGAAAACTTGTAAGCACAACAAAAATGGAATATAGCGACGATACCGATGATTATGATTTTTGTTATGTTATGCCAAACGGCACCCGTCAGCGTGTAAATGTCTTTAAGCAAAAAGGGTCAAGAGGCGCTGTTCTAAGGATGCTTAATGACAAACTTCCAAGCTTCGATGCTCTGGGACTTCCGCAGATATTTAAAAATATAGCAAATGAACCGCGAGGACTTGTCCTTGTTACTGGACCTACCGGTAGCGGTAAAACAACTACCCTTGCCGCTATGGTCGACTATATAAATGAAAATAGAAGAGATCATATTCTAACTATTGAAGACCCTGTTGAGTATCTTCATAAATCAAAAAACTGTATAGTCAATCAGCGAGAAATCGGCGTTGACTCGGATAATTTTGCCTCTGCTCTTCGATCGGCACTTCGTGAAGACCCGGATGTTATCCTTGTTGGAGAGATGCGCGACCTTGAAACTATTTCAGCG
This sequence comes from uncultured Oscillospiraceae bacterium, assembly GCA_964369635.1. GTDB lineage: Bacteria > Bacillota > Clostridia > Oscillospirales > Ruminococcaceae > CAYJGN01. The sequence goes on along the minus strand of CAYJGN010000023.1, from coordinate 24,898 downwards.
GCAATAACCGCTGCCGAGACAGGACATCTCGTCTTTGGAACACTCCATACAGTCGGTACTGCAAAAACCATAGACAGACTTATAGACGTTTTCCCAACAGATGGCCAGCAGCAGGTAAGAACCCAGCTTGCAACGGTTTTAAAAGCCGTTATAACCCAACAGCTACTACCTAAAAAAGGAGGTAGCGGACGTGTACCTGCATTTGAAATAATGACGGTGAACGACGCTATTGGAAACCTTATCCGCGAAAATAAGGCATTCCAGATAAATACCATCATCCAGAGTAACTCAAAAAATGGTATGATCCTTCTTGACTCATATCTTGCGGCACTTGTAAGGCAAGGAGTTATTGACAGGGAGGTGGCGTTTGATAGGGCAGCAGATAAGCAATCTCTTGAGAAATTCCTCGTTTAAAGAATGCCCCAAGTTTTCGCAAAAATATGATTAGTAGATTTTCATAAGTTACATATAGGAGATAAATAACATATGGAAATTTGCAAATAAAAGCAAAGTTCAAGTCGAGCAAAAAATTTATTATTAATTAACGAAAGGAAAAAATCTATGCAAAAGCTCAAGGAAATGAAGAACAAAAAAGGATTTACCCTAATTGAGATGTTGATAGTCATTTTGATTGTCGTCATACTCATCGCAATCGCGGTTCCCGCAGTTGCAGGCTACCGTCGTGATGCACAGAGAACACAGGACGAAGGAGCAATCGAGACAATAACTACGGCAATTGAATCGGCTCTTGTTCGCGAAAGACCAGGTACTGTATCAGGTGGTGTTGATAGGTATACATCAGGTAACCTCGATTATGATGAAATCGTCGCTATCTCAGAGGACACCTCAGGTACCTATAACGCAAACACCAGAGCGTTTTACGGACTATTAGCAGACTATCTAGGCCCAAATTTCCAAGGTAACTTTAAATTTAGTTATACATTTGGAAGCACCTATTCAACAGGTGTTGGTATGCACTTGTATTGGCTATCATACTGGCCAAGCGATAGTTTAACAAGCGATGAGTCGGTAATGCTTTACCACTATCACTTCTTAAACTCAAATACAGCACTCAGAGAGCCTGCTTACCTATCGGAAGCAGTTGATAGACTGCTTGAAGTGAATCCAGCAGGCGGGTACACATCTGCAAATTTGGACGCTTACAGACCATAGTTAAACGTGCATATAATTTTAAAAATAAGATGAGAAAGGATTAAAATATGCAAAAACTTATGCAACTAAAAAACAAAAAGGGTTTTACCCTTATTGAGATGCTGATAGTCATTTTGATTGTCGTCATCCTTATAGCAATAGCAGTTCCTGCAGTTAATTCATACAGAGAAAATGCGACTGAAACAGCCGATGAAGGTGCTGCAAAAACTCTTTATACAGCGGCAGAAGCTGTACTAACCGAGATCGAATATATCTCTGCTACAGAAGTATTTATGAGCCCATACACCGATCCAGATGATGCAACCAGAAACCTTCTTGCAACAAATCAGGTAATGGATCCAGCAGGTGGATATGGTACTCCATTAATGGGCGGAATTTTGTCAGCTATTGGCGGAACAGAATTTCCGGGTAAATTTAAATTTGGTTATGATATAGACGATAATAGCATTATCTGGGTTTCATACCACGATAATGACAATAGTCTCAACGGCGGCAGAACTGCTCATACACATAGAGTTTATGTCTATGATGTCGAGAACGGCATTTCAGGATATGCAGATGAGCTCGGCGCTCCTTATAATGCGTCACCATATATCCACAACTATTAAATAAAACTCGGTCAATTAATTTATCCAAATACTAAAAAAATAGAAAGGGCAGATTTATGCAAAAACTAATGAACTTAAAAAATAAAAAAGGTTTTACGCTTATAGAGATGCTTGTAGTTATACTTATAATTGTTGTACTTATAGCTATTGCAGTTCCTGCTGTTAGCGGATACCGTAACGACGCTCAAGAAACAGCTGATAAAGGCGCTGCTGAAACACTATTCAACGCTCTCGAAGCGGCAACAACAACTCATAATCCGGCTGAGCCCGCAAACAGAGTAGGAGCTGATATTGGTACAGCTCCAGCAACAAATCAGCTATATTCAACTGCTGTTTTAACAAGAGCTGACCTAACTGGTCCTTACCTTGAAGCTGTTGATGAATTCCTCGGTTCAAACTGGGATGGTTCATTCACCTTCCATGTAACTCTATCAACTGGTAGTGTAAACTGGGTTTCATACAGACCTGCTGGTGTCGAGGCAACTCCTGCAAACATAATGCTCTACCACGCGGTAGATGGCGTTACAGGATATCTCGATGAGGTTATAAACCCAAATTCAAACGCTCTATATGTAGATGCTCGTATGCTTCAAACAATTTAAAATTTAATATTTTAGATAAATCCGGCGTAAAGCGTCGGATTTACGGCTAAAACTTGCAATGGCACAAGGCATGTTTTAGTTGTAAATGCGACGCTTTGATTTTAAGATCACAAAAAACAGTTTTATTTTGGTAATACTGTATCGTTACAGAAAGTTTAAGGACGATTTTTCAAATGACAGTATATATAACATCTATATTTGCTCTTTTTGGCTTAATAATCGGCAGTTTTTTAAACGTCTGTATCTATCGTATGCCAAAAGGTATTTCAGTTGCAAAAGGGCGGAGCTACTGCCCAAACTGCAAAAAAACACTCACCCCGCTAATGCTTATCCCCGTTTTATCCTACATATTCCTTCGTGGAAAATGCGGACACTGCGGTGAGAAGATTTCCCCAAGGTATGCGGCAGTTGAGCTTTTAACAGCGATTCTCTTCGCTATATGTGGATATATATACGGGATAATGTTACTCGAGCTTGCGGTTATCTATGCAATTTTCTTCGCAGTTTTAGTGGTAATTGCCTTTATAGATATAGATACTATGGAAATCCCCGACAGGCTCCATATAATCATCGCTCTACTCGCTATACCAAAGATGATTATCTACCCTGAGGAGATAGTCGCAATGCTAATAGGTGCTTTTGCAATTAGCCTACCTATGGCGGTATTAGCAATGATTACCGGAGGGTTTGGCGGTGCCGATATAAAGCTCATGGCGGCGGCAGGTCTGCTTATCGGGACAAAAGGTATAGTGATGTCATTTCTGTTTGCGGTTCTTTTGATGGGGTCGCTTGGAATGATATTTGTTATAAGAAAGTTATTATTTAAACGAGAGTATACGAGCAAAGTCGCGTTCTGTCCGGCACTGGCTATTGGCCTTGTCGGCGGCACGGTTTTTGGCGAGAGGATATTGAACTGGTATCTGAGCCTAATAATATTTTAATTTGAGAGTGGTTTGATGAGAAAAAAAGGTTTTACATTAATTGAAATGATAGTTGTGCTTACTATAGTTGTGATTACAGCTTTAATTGCTGTGCCATCGCTTTTTAACTATTTGGCACGCGCTGAACAGCTTACGAGAACAGATACAGCAAAGCTTATATATCTAACGGCGCAAAATCAATTAACCCAGATAAGGGCGCTTGGAAACTTGAAATCAGCCTATGGCGCTGAGATTTCGGGCAAGTATTTTGAGACCGATCTTGCAGGTGACTATACCGACGAGCTCGATCCAGCGCTTACAGACACGAATAACGTCTATAATTTACTAACCGATGTGAACTATCCTGCCCCCGACCTTGAAAACGGACAGGATAACTATGTTCGCTACCTCTCAAAACCCGCTGGTGAAGATTTAGATCACCCTGTCACCCAGCTTTTGATGCCGGGAATTCGCGATAGCGAGATACTTGAGGGTACAATTCTTATAGAGTACAATATTCTGACAGGTAAAATATTATCTGTCTTCTATACCGATGATGAAAGAGTTTCAGAATTTAGCTATACTGCAACAGCAGACTCGACTTCTGATATAATGGGACCCCGCGCTGAGCTATATGATGACATAGCAATTGAGAGAGAGCAAGGGTACTATGGCGTTGACTATACAGGCGAAGTAGCGCCTGATAAGACCTTCCAGATATCTATAAATATCTACGACGGCTATGATGACGGCCAAGACGATACCGCGATACTACCAGGAATTAGCCAGTTTAACAAGAACTTAATAGGCGGAACCGTCAATGATAGAAATGACGGCGCAGCTCTTGAGAATATTCTCTATGCTGAAATTTTTATCGAAAAGGCTCTGCTTGAAGCAACCCCTACCCCAACATTTGATTTATCTCTATCGGGTTATGGAAGTCTCATAGCAGATGATATAGTTTTGTCAAACTATGCTACAAACGAAACCCTTGAAGATGCGCTTGAAGCCTTTGACGATGGTAGCCGAGATATTCTTATTTATCGAAACGACTCGCTAACAGGTGACCCTGATTTCGCGAGATTTATCTGGGTGCTTGATTATGTCGGCGGCGATATGAGCGGTGAGAACGATGAGAGATATAAATATTCTATAGCGAACCTTGTCGATATAGATGGAAACACTCTTGATTTAAATGGCGTGTCTGAAATTACTGCAACTATTGTAGATAGCAGCAATCCAGCAGCCCTTCCTGTACAGTCAAACCCTAAACACCCGCTATTTGCAGATGAATCAAACCTTGCAGTTTCTGCAAACCCTACAGCTTATATTACAACATCAAGGCATCTTTCAAACATTCGCCATATAGATGATGATGCCGACTATACCTATTCGCAGATAGCAGATATCGATTTTGCACACGATAACGGCTTTATTGAGATAGCGGGAGACTTTGCAAACAGCGGTACCGACGAGGAGTGGAACCTCAAGATGTCCCCTATTCCCCCACTGCTTGGAAGCTACACTGGCCTTTATACAGAGGGCACAAACACAGGTGTACGTACTATTCAAAACCTATTTGTCTTCGATGTGAACTTTGATACAGACCCTGCAGATTATACAGAATTCCCAGCCGATGCAATAAACCGCTCGGTAGGTCTTTTTGAGGCGATCACTACGACAGGTGAAGTCTCTCGTCTAACATTTATAAACCCTTATGTTGAGGTTAAAAATACCCCTGCTTATTATCCAGGATCTAACCCAGACGATGGCAAATACGCAGGAGTTGTTACAGGATTTTCAAACGGTGGAATTAGCCATATAACAATTTCTTCAGATAGCGATGTTGCTCCGATTTACGACCTTGATAACGGAACAAACAGCGAAGCTGACTACGGTCGGAGTGAGGGTGACTTTATCGGCGGAGTTGTTGGCCTTGTGGGCGACAGCGTTTCTGAAAACGCAATAAACCATATCCTCTATCTCGCGGTAGCCCCTTATGAAGAGAAGGGAAGCGCTTATAGCAATAGAGTTCGATATGATTACCCTATTATCGGTGAGAATCTCTCAGGTAACGACACGATAGAAGAAAACGTAGCACGAGCTATAGACGAAAATAGCTGTTACTATCTTGTGGGCGACGCAGTTAGACCAACATCATATACACTCACACCGCAAGTTGGCAACACCACCGACCCAACAAGTACAACAAATCTAAATAGCAATACATTAACCTATGGATATGGTAAAGCCATCAGCACAAACGATATCTATACAGATATGCAAAATCCGGATAGCGATTTCTATAAAAACTTTATGGTAGCGTCTGATGGTACAACAAGACTATATAACTTCGATACAACTGTTACCGACCCAGGAGACGGTACAACAGTTAGCAGTTTGCAGTACCCATACCCATATTACGGCAATATTCTGCCAAATAACGATTCAATAGATACAGGGTCTATCGTGAGAGATATGAACTTTGCATGGCCCGTTGCAACACTTGAGCCTTTTGAAGCAGAGTTTATCTACTATGAGATTTATGGAAATGAGCTTGCCTCAACGAGCCCGGAAATAGGTATATATCAGATTGATTCAACGGGAAATATAGTGGTAAACACCCTTAAGGATATAACAGTTGATTCGCCATACAGAATTCTAAGCGATGGTTATGGAATTAATGTTAATCGTCCATATTCAATGCTAAATCCTAATGATATTACCTTTACAGTGAATGGCGTGACTATATCTGCAGCATCCACAACAAGCTGGCTAAATTATTACAATGAGAATTTGCGATATGATGAGTTTACAGACCGATTCAAATCCGACCCAACATCTACTGATATAGAATCATTCGTTGCTATAAGCAACAGCACCTTTAGCAGTGCTGTGAGCAACGCTACCTATAACGATACTACTGATGTTCTTGCACTGCAACTATCAGACGGTAGGGGTACTCCAGAAACTTGGTATATTAACCCACTCTTTGCAAAAGCGATCTACACAGAAGATGCAACTGATGCGGCCGCTATGGTTTATAGTGTGCGTTCAGCAAGACATTTAAACAATATTGGTTACTATGCAAATTCCGAATCAGTAAACTCTAATTTCTATCAAGAGATAGATATTAATCTTGCAAACTTTGGCGCAGTCATATCGCCATACCCAACAACATGGTCATACACTATTGCAAATCCTTGGTATACCTATAACTGCTTAAAATATGGTGGTAATTCAGGCTCCTGGTCAAATCTTCATAATGCCGGTTCAGTTTCCGCTATAACATATCCATTTGAGGGCGATTATAATGGTAACGGCAAAACTATAGAAAACTTAAGTAAGAGTGCAGTTACGAGTCATGTTGGACTATTTGAAGTTATAGGCGAGAACGGCAATGTTTACGACTTGAACATAACAAACTTCAATATGACATCGCAAGGTCTTACGATCTCAGGTGTATTTGCTGCTGAAAACAGAGGAACTATTAGCAATATAACAATAACAAACTCAACTGTTCTCGGTACCTTCTGGAATTATGGCACAGGAACTAACCGTCCGTCAGAAGTTGGCGGAGTTGTTGCAAGAAATAGCGGCACTATTGAAAATGCAGTAGTTGAGAACACAACTATTATCCGTCATGAGGTAGGTTCAGCGCTCACTTATGGAAAACGCTCGCACGGTGTTGGCGGAATTGCCGGCAACAACAGCGGAGAAGTTCTAAACTCAGCGGTTATCAACACAACGATAACAGCATACGATAACTTTATCGGTGGTATAGTTGGTGTTGCGCTTGATGGAAGCGTTATAGATAACAACCTTGTTGTATATAATGGGGTAGATGACGCAGGTAACCCTGTATCTCCTGTTAGCTATGACCCGGCAGCGGAAGCGTTGCTCACCAGTGAAAACCCACGCTATTCTATCGGCGGTATTGTTGGCGGAATAGTGCATGATGAGTTTATCGCTTCAGGGGTCTATGTGGACAATGAGGGTGTTATAAACGACAACATATACTTAGCCCTTGCTCCAGGTATGGATACCACAAGCGATGATGTAGTTGATACAATTTATCCAATATTCGGCAGCTTTAATGGTGGATTTACAAGTTCAAGTAACGTATTCCTCAAAGGTTTGAGCTATTCAGATGACAATATCACCTATATGCCATTCGACTATAACTCACTCGATATCGGTGGCGCACCGACTGGAGTTGAAGTTATTGGATATGAAAGTACGCTACTGAATTTAAGATTCCTTGCTGGCGGCACTAATATAAGTCATGAAAATTGGTTTAACCAAGCATCGAATGACTACCCTGTTCCAATAGATGGACTTGAGATAGCAAATGTTCCATACGCTCGCAACCGCGCAAGACAGCATACAGAATTTGAGGGCGATGGCGTTGCGACAATCGATAATGTTATGAGTGTTGAAATGCTCTTTAACGGAGAGCGAAACAATGTTGTAGCAGCTGGAAGTGATGTTGCAGTTGCGCTCGATATCACAAACCTCGGCATAGTTGATTTCACAGCAGATGCAATCGAAACCCTTGAGATAACATTGTCAAGCTATTCGGATTATATAGATGTATCAACGCTTTTAGATGGTAGTAAGAAGATACTGCTTCTTGATAATACAGGTGCTACTGTAAGTACTGGACTTAGCTATAGCTATGATGCAGCAGAAAATAAAATAGTTATAGATATGTCACCGCTTAACTATATAACAGTAGCGGCAGGTGAGAAGTTGACAGTGAGCTTTGATTTAAGTGCTAAAACAGAGTTTACAACAGCTGAATTCACAACTCCAACAGCTACCGACTATTTCTATATAGCGATTAAGACAAATATTACTCTCAATGCAGCGTCGGTTGTAAGCCCACTTGAGATGGTGAGCGATAAGGTATTTATCGCACCAGCAACTGCTATTACTACAACTATAAACGGCGGAACAACTCCGATAGATAACACAGGCGCCGAGATAGTTATTCCAATAGAAACAACACTAACATCGTCAGATAAAGCAGGCTTTACAAGAGATGGCGAAATGGTAATAGCTCTGCCGAGCGGATTTGACTTCGTTGATAGTTCACTCGCAATAGAGATTGACGGAACTGCAAAAACTCCGCTTGTAGACGGTGCCGACTATACAATTTCGACAAACGACAATGGAACAGCTGATACTGCAGATGACTATACAGAGATAACTCTTCTAAATTTAACCCAGACAAATTCGGTTAAAGTAAGCTATCAGGTGAGCTATACAGGAGCAGACGGTGAATTTGCAATTAGTATAGGATATAAGAGCAATATAATAGAAAATGGAAACATTTATAGCAATATTTATATCGATAGACTTGAGTCATTCGATATAGTTACACCTTAGATGATAAAATTTAACAGAAAAGGAGGCCTTAAGGTGCATAGATTTAAGAGACTTATAAAAGATAAAAAAGGCGCATCGCTAATGATAGTCCTTGCTTGCATGCTCTTTTTAATAACAATCGGCGCTGTTACGTTGTCGAGTGCGCTAAGTGCCGCCTCGGTAACTCAAACGCAAAAAGATAAGACGAAAATTGACCTTTTAGCGGAATCTTTGCAGATAACCCTTCATCAGATGCTAAATTCAACCGTTGAGACTGCCGGCAGTATAAATCTTCAAACAGCTATCGTCGGCGGTGCTTATAACTATAATGCAGATCCAGCAAACTCCCCGAATTTCGACAGTATGAGCCTTTCAGTTGATGAGTCGGTACTCTCGGATAGCGGAAGTGGCTATGATATCGTTACCCATACCTTTGACTGCACTATTGATTCGCAGCTTTCTGTTTCAGGTAGCAATATCTCGGGTATCATCTATTTCGATGTAGTGATAGACATTGACCCCTTAAACCAAAGTCTTACTGGCTTCGCTACTTATAGGATAGGGTTTAGCCTTGATAGCGCAACCTATGACGATATAACAAACAGTATTACCTCTTATGGAGATTGGACGTTGATAACTTATGAAAAACTTCAAAATTAAGCTTTTAGGTATTTTAAAGGAGCGGCGAGGTGAGTCGCTTATGGAAACGATAATAGCAGTTATGCTGTTTAGTGTTCTTATAATAAGCGTTACCACGATGGTGACCTCATCAACAAGCAGCCTTCGAACTACCCAGCGCGAGACAGCGGCTATTGCGCAAACTGTTAATGCAATGAATGCGCGAACACTCACCGAAACAGCAACTGAGATAGAGATAACTCTGCGCGATAGCACCAAACCAGACCCTGCTGCAACGGCAGTTTCGGTTTCGGATAGTGGTGTTACGATGTCGGAAAACGATCTTCTTTATTTCTATATAAACCCGTAATCGCAAATTTATAAAAATTTAATTCTTTAGGTATTGATATGAAGTTTATTAAAAACAAAAACAACAAAAAAGGTTTCACACTGATTGAAATGGTGACCGCTCTTGCGGTTCTTGCCATTCTACTCGGCTTTATTTCTACGATCTTTGTTCAGATGATAGGTATCGAAACAGAAGTTTCCGATGTCGGTCAGATAGAGATTATCGCTACCGAATCTATGTCTGAGCTGCTCGATGATTTAAGGCTTGCAAAAGAGGTTGATGCTACCGACCCCGATTTCCTTAGTGTTTCAACTGATAACCACACCGCTATTTATAGCATTGACGCTACAACAGGGGTGCTTATGCGCGAATATGAAGGAGCAGATGTTGCAGGAGCAAACGAGGTTCTTGCCGAAGGTTTTTATATGGACCATACCATAGACCTTCAGTGGTCATCTACAGGCGACTCTGCTACTAACGATTTTGTCGTAACAATAGACATGACCCTACTTGATAAAAAGGGCGAGACTGTTCATACTAAGCAGTATGTAATTAGACCGAGCTATACGAATGCAAACTAATAGATAAATAGAATGAAACCTGCAAGTTTTTGATAAACTCAAACTTGCAGGTTTTTTTTGTAAAATTTAAAATTCTTTAGAAAATAACCATAACGTTTTTTTATAAAAAACTTAAAAATTTAGGAAAACAAGAAAGAAAACTGATATAAACCTTATCTCTAAACTGATTAAAATATTTTAAACAGTTCGGATAATTTAATATATTTTGAAATTCAAAATATAGCATTTTTTGTTAATTGTTGACAAGTAATCGTTTTACTATTTTTATAATTTTGTTTAGAAGAGCAAAAAATCGAAGAAATGTCAAATGTAACTGCAATGTAACCTTTATATGATATACTGTAATCAGTTAAGAAATTTATATCACTCGTTTGGAAATATCTTAAAGTGATATAAATTAAGAGTGAAGGGGTATGAATTATGAGTAAATTTAAACGAGCACTGAGCACATTTTTAGCGGCAGTTGTTTTAATATCTTGTTTTGGTATAACAAGTTTTATGACATCAGCAGAAGGCGGTACACCTGCAACATTGCCAGGCGATGAGCAAGATGAAACATTAAAAAATGGCGATGGCAATGGAGAAGGTGGAGCAGAAGAGATTTTTGTTGTTGAGTTTCACTCGCTGACAAATAAGCTCTTCCGATATGATAACTACACTTCGTCAGTCGAGGGAATTCGAAATATCGACACTACCTATGCAACAATAACACCGACAGTAGTTAAAGACGATGCAGGAGTTGTAACCTCAGTAACAATTTCAGCAGAGCAGTTTGCAGCTATCGCACCACCGGCAGAAGTTCCAATGGGATTTAGCGCATTTTTAGGCTGGGGCGCTACCGAGAATGCAAATGATGATCTGGTTATTACAGATACATCAGCTGGATACACATTCGACATAGCGACAGGCACAAAGGTAGATACAACCACAACATTTAAGCTATATGCAAAGTTTGCAGATATTGGGGCAGGGTCATTATCACTTAAAACAGGCGGCAACTACTACGATGCACTTGCATACTCAGCAGACGCACTATCACCGCTAAATATGCTACCGGCGGCAGTTTTAGGCAATACAAATACAGAGCAAAACGGAAATGGTACATCAACAACAGAAACAGCTGGTCTAAACGGAAGCAAAACAGCGCAGTGGGAAGATTATGCTTCAAGAATAGGAAGCATACAGTTCGAACTATCGATAAATGATGTTCAGATGAGCTCAGATACAGACGTTATTATACTTCTTGATAAATCAACAAGTATGAACAACATATACCTTGGAAACAACATTTTGGCATGGCCGAGTGCCGTTTTGGCAGTAGAGGATTTAGCAGAGCTCCTCATCGGAAATGGCAACACAAACAACAACCGTGTAGCACTTGTTCAGTTTGCTGGAAACACTATAAACAGCTTTAACTTCCAAAACAACTACGATGAGTTTATTTCGGATTTCGTAACAACAAGCCCGTCGGCTGCTCACCTTTTCCGTGATGATAACGGAAACATCATTTATGATCATGATAATCATATCCCTGATGGCATAACAGTTGAAAATCCATCGGGAGACGGCACAAACTTCACAGTTGCACTCGAGCAGGCGAAGATATTTGCAGAGTCGAGAGCGGAGAGTGATAGAGAAGTTGTTATACTTATGGTTTCAGACGGAAAACCAGAAGCGCATACAGGTTTTGACCTACCATACAGTGGCCAGATGAGACACTGGACAAAAACATTTAACGAGATAACTTACCATGCAGTAACACAGCTTGCAAGCGAGGACCAAACAAACCCAGCTGTTATTGCAAACAACGGAATGAGCGTTATAAACAGCGGATTTGCACCGGTTATAAATACAATTGGCATCTATAAAGATACCGAACAACTAAAAGCACTATCTACAGCAACAGGCGGTAGCCACTCTGTTATGGGTTGGAATAATGCAAACGATATAAGCAGTATGTCACAGATGATTTCGGATATATTCGACGGTGAGCAAGCAAGCCACTCTGAGATAACAGATACCGTTATAACTGACGTTATCACAGCGGATTTCGAGATACTAATTGATGCAACACATCCGATAACACTAACTGATAATGGCACAGCGATACCACTTACAGAGAATACCGATGCAACACTTGACCTATACGAATACCAGATAGAAACTATCGACTATAACGGCGAAACACGCCAGCAGATACAAGTTAATATCGGAACAGTTGATAAAAATTCATCAATACTAAAATTCTTTATCGTTGCAACTGATCTTGGTATGCCAGCTGCATTCTACCCAACAAATGAAGAGCATATAGTTGAGTACAAAGAGGGCGAAGAAGAAAAATCAAGAAACGACCTCGGCGACCCAGAGCTTCAGGTTTTAGGTGAAATCGAGCAACCACCAATTCAACCTGTAATTGAAGAGAATGACCCTCCAGTAGATCCTCCAGTAGTACCAGTTATACCTCCAGTAGAGCCAGATGACGAAGAGGAAGAAGATCCAATAGTTATCCCAGATCCAGAACCACCACTTGATGATGGCCCAGATGAAGTTGTAATTGATGACCCACAGGCACCACTATCAAGCGGAGCTGCTTGGGCGCTTCTAAACCTAATACTAACAGTTCTTACAGCTCTAACTTCTATCTATCTCCTTATAAACTACTTCAAAGAGAGAAAAGATGAAAATGGCGAAAAGGACGAGAACTATAAGCGTCGTGGATTCTTCAGAGGGTTTAGCGTAGTTGTTGCACTTGCTGCAATCATTGCATTTATCCTAACAGAAGATATGACCCTTCCAATGATCTGGACAGACAAATGGACTATTCTAATGGCAGCTATCGCTTTTGTTCAGGCAGTTGTTTTAGCTATCGTTAAAAAACAGAGCAAAGACGACGAAGAAGTATACGCAAAGTAATATTTTAATCTAAATTAATATTAAGTATAAAGAGATATGTTAAAGCATATCTCTTTTCCTTTTTTGTATTAAGCTAATAGTTTTAAGCCTATGTATGCTGAGTGTCGCTTTTATTTTTAAATCATATAATGGTGTTAAGAGAAGCCGACTTTTTAAGTAGCTTTTAATAGATTATGCCAAATTGGTGCGGTTAGGAGTTTTTATGGCAAAGGTATTAGTTTATGATGAGATAAATAAAAATATCGAGACATTTTTTTTAAACGAGGGTGATAAAATGCCCTATAATGAGGGCGGGTCTTTGCTTGTTTCGGAGTTTCGAGGCTCTTCGAAATCCACGTTGCTCTGGACAACTAAAGCGGCAATGCAAGCTTGGAACATAACACGCGAGGAATACGGTGAGCCTATCTATTTGGGGTATGCCTTTAAACGAATTTGGGAAGGCGGACATTCATCCCAAAGTCAGCATTATGCAGGTGTTGCATTCGATTGCGGACAGATATTCACAGCAGCTGAGCGCAAAGAGCTTTACGATACTGCCGTTGATAGCGGGGTTTGGGGATATGTTGAGCCGCTATCTTTAACCCCGACTTGGGTTCATTTTGACAGACGAACTGGAACCCCCGCCTGTTCTACAAGAGCAGGTTACCCCACTCAAAAAAGAGGTAGCAGAGGGGTCTACACCCTTATTCTTCAAGATGCTCTAAATACCCTCGGGTTTAGTGCCGGTGGGCTTGATGGAATATTTGGAAGTAACACCGAAACCGCTCTTAAAAATTGGCAGCGTTGCCAAGGGTTATCCTCTGATGGTATCTGCGGTTGCATAAGCTGGCAGAATATCGCAACAGAGGTAGGTGGGAGCGGCGAAACAAGCACAACTGTTGATCCATAAAGTAATTCTTTTGCATAAGTTGGGTTGTGGGTGCTGTTTCGTTTGTTCGTGGGTGTCGCTTCGTTTGTTCGTGGGTGTCGCTTCGTTGGGTTTGGGAATGCCGCCCGCCCGCAAAGGCAAACCTTCGGTTTGCCTTTATCGCATAGAATGCGATAAAGCGCATTGAGATGCGTTTTCTGCGGGCGGGCGGCGCCAAACAAGATAATGGCATCAAACAAGAAAGCGACACCGGACAAGAAAGCGCCCCAATCCAAAAAATGGCAGCGATCCTAAAAGTGACAGCAATCCAATAAAACGACAGCACGCGGGAAAACGACAGCAAACAAGAAAGCAACCCCAGCGAAAGACATCACAACCGAGAGTACACAATCGAGATGGTATCAAATACTCATCACCCCTTGCTTTATAACGTCAGTCCTCCCCTACTCTTCTAAATTTATTTACAGTTAATTGCTTGTTTTTTTACATCAAGTTAATAATTTGTTCAAGACTTTTTCGCTGTTCAATGATATATTTAACTCAAGAACTTTTTCATGATTATTATCTCCTATTTAAAAAGCCGCTCTTACTGCAAGAGAGCGGTTTTTTACGTTGTGAATTTTTATTTTTGCCACATAAAAAACAGATATACATTATACTATATAATTAATAGTAATAGTTATTGTTACTACTCCGCATTCTCTTTTGCAATAATGTGTTATAAAAATTTTATGACAAATCCTTTACCTAACTAATAAAAAATAAACTGAGACGAAACTTTTTACTTTTATAAATGACAAATCCTTCAAAATGTAGTATAATCAATGTGTTGAGGTGATATTTTGAGTAGAAGAAACAAAACATTTGATATAGGCGAAATTTTTGAGAGGATAGCGGATTATATAAAAAATAATCCATTGATGGTTAGTCTGATAGCCGCAGCAACTGTTTTAGCGGTAGCTGCAATAACTGTTGTTATTTTGGTTTTAACAAGTAGCAAAGGCGGGTCGGCATCTTCATCCTCGCAATCAAGCTCTGATAGCTATAATAGCGACTCTGGAGCTATTGACCAAGAGGCGTACAGCGATGTTATACTGCAAAAAACTGAGCTTCTCGATCCAGA
This sequence comes from uncultured Oscillospiraceae bacterium, assembly GCA_964369635.1. Lineage (GTDB taxonomy): Bacteria > Bacillota > Clostridia > Oscillospirales > Ruminococcaceae > CAYJGN01. The sequence goes on along the minus strand of CAYJGN010000023.1, from coordinate 9,773 downwards.
TTATCTTGATGAGACCTTGTTTATTGGCGATAGCAATACCTACCGCCTTATAAACTTTGATTTCACAACCCTCCAGAATAATATCTCATTTGTATCTATGGGTATAAACGGAGCTGTGAATGATGAGAGGGTATATTTTAGAGATAGGGATGATCCCGTTTCTATTGCAGAGGCAGTTTCTATTATCCAACCGCGCCGAGTTATAATAACATTCGGTACAAACGATGCATCAATAACCAATGTTGATGATTTTATCGACGGATACATGAAACTTATTGATGATATAAGATACCACTATCCATCTGTTGATATAATAATAAATACTGTACCCCCTGTTGCTCGTGTTCGTGATTATAACAACATATCTATGAACGATATTGACGATTTAAACAACGCACTTGTTGAGCTTGCACGCGATATGGACTGTATGTTTTTAAATAGCATTGAGGCTCTTCGCGATAGCACAGGCTATGGAGATCCCAACTATTTTGTTATGGATGGTATCCATCTAAGCGATGAAGGTGCTGAAGCGTTTATAAATTATGTTTTAGAGCATAGCTATATAACTGAGGACGATCGTCCATCGCTTAAGGCAGTTCCTGTTCGATATGAGCCTACTCCGCAAGTAATTCCAAGCTCATCAAGCAGCAGTAGTAGTACATCACAAGATGGTATCGAAGTTCGCTTTGAAGTAAACAACGCCATTTACGGCAGGGTTGAGGGCGAAGTTGTTCAGGCCATAGAGATAGGAAAGAGCGCAACAACTGTTATAGCTGTTGCAAACGATGGATATGCTTTCAGCCACTGGACGGTTACAAACGGCAGAATTGAAGATATAAATAATCCATCCCTAACTTTTACAGTACCAGAAAATGCAGATGGCGGAATAATCGCCACCGCCCACTTTATCGAAGATAACGGCTCAAGTTCAAGCTCAGAGCTTAGTGAAAATGTTTCGATAACATTATCAGTGGCATCCGGTAGTACTGGGCATGGAGGCATATCTCTAAACGGCGCTCAAACTGTTACGAGAGGTGACGCTATAACCGTCACCGCAACACCGGCGGCAGGTTATGAATTTGATTACTGGACCGACACGAGCGGCAAACATCAATTTAGCGAAAATGCAACGATAGTCTATACAGTGGATGATAATACGCCGAACAGCGTCCAGATTACTGCTTATTTTAAAGAAAAAAGCGAAGATAGCTCTTCAAGTAGCTCTTCAAGTAGTTCAAGCTCATCATCGAGCAGCAGTAGCAGTAGCTCAACCCCGACTCCAAATCCTGTCACTATAACTATTACAGGAAACGATATTGCAGCAGGCACCTTTTCACCGAATATAACCTCTGCATTACCAGGCGAAACAGTGACAGTTACCGCAACTGCAAACCCAGGATATAGATTTGTTAGCTGGGTATTGAATGATGGCTCAAGCGGTGGCACATCACAAACACTATCTTTCCAAGTGCCTGTCGGACAAACAGCATCTATGACTATAATTGCAAACTTTGAAGTAGTAGCCGACAGTAGCTCTAGTAGCGAGAGCAGCAGCACCCCTACCCCATAAAATTAATCATTTATAAAACTTAAAAGTTCTCGGTTTTTAAAACGGAGGCAACTATGCAATATTTAATATCATTTTTAGAAGGTGTTACAACCTTTATTTCTCCCTGCCTTTTACCGATGCTCCCAATCTACCTTGTCTACTTTGCGGCAGGAGACTCTGATAAAAAGAAAACTATAACAAACTCTATATTTTTCGTTATGGGTTTTTCGGTAATATTTATTTCACTCGGTATTTTCGCAGGCACTATTGGCGGATTTTTAGTTGCACAACAGCGACTTATTGAGATTATCGGCGGTAGTATCGTAATCCTTTTTGGGTTTGATTATCTCGGAGCATTTAAGCTTCCATTTCTCAATATACACCGCAAGGCGCAAGATGTTTCGATAAACGGAAAATCCTCAGCCTTTATCTTCGGCATGGTTTTCTCGGTTTCATGGACTCCTTGTGCAGGTGTTTTCCTCGGTTCTGCTTTAGTCCTTGCTGGAACTCGAGGTTCTGCTATCGAGGGGGGCATAATGCTTCTGCTCTATTCGCTCGGCCTTGGTATTCCTCTCATAATAAGCGGCCTTTTGCTAAATGAATTTAAGTCGGCATTTGATTTTATTAAGAGAAACTATGATAAGATAAACAAAGTCTGTGGGATACTGCTAATCCTTATGGGTATAGCGATGATTTCAGGCCTTTTAACAACTATCCTCTTCTCTATTGCGTAACCTTTGAAGAGATGACCTTTTATCTGTTATTAAACAGGAGGGTATTATTATGAAAAATAAAAAAATAGTTATATATTTAGTCTCGCTTGTAGCTGTTATTATACTGGCAACAGTTGGATATAACCTACTAAGCTCATATGTCGACCCAAATGATGGTTTTTCATCATTTGATAGCGACAACAGTGAAGATAACGATGATAATAGCGATAATTCTTCGAGTTCAGATGATGAGAATAACTCAGATGATAATGATAGCGATGATGTCTACCCAGACGCTGCAGATTTCACCTTCTATGATTACGAGGGAGAGACGCAAAACCTATCTGATTTCTATGGCAAACCGATAGTTATAAATTTCTGGGCGAGCTGGTGCGATCCTTGCAAGGATGAGATGCCAGACCTTGATGAAGTTTATCTCGAATACGGTGAAGATGTTCACTTCCTCTTTGTCAATATGACTGATGGAGATAGAGAGACCGAAGAGATAGTAAAGGCGTTTATGGAAACCGGCGAGGGCGCAGCTTACAGCTTCCCTATCTATTTCGACCACGATTATGATGGCGCTATAACATATGGTGTTTCATCTATTCCAACAACATATGTTATTGATAAGAATGCGAAAATCGTTGCATATGCAAAGAGCGTTATCTCAAAAGATAGCCTTTCAGCTGCTCTTGATGAATTGCTTTTAGAAGAGTAGAAAAACTCTTTATAATAGATTATCGAAAGGATGATTAAAATGGAAAGACTTGTAGGTACAGTTGTTAGAGGAATTAGAGCGCCCATTATCCGCGAGGGGGATGACATAGCGGCTATTATAAAAGATAGCGTTATAGCGGCGGCGAAGAGCGAGGGATTTTCCTTTGGTGACAGAGATGTTGTTGCGGCAACTGAAGCTATCGTTGCAAGAGCGCAGGGAAACTACGCTTCAATTGATGATATAGCAGCAGATGTTATAGCGAAAATGGGCGGCAAGAAAACTGTTGGCATTGTAGCACCTATCCTTTCGAGAAACCGTTTCTCAATCTGCCTTAAGGGAATAGCTAAGGGAGCAGAAAAGGTTGTTGTTATGCTCTCCTACCCATCTGATGAAGTTGGTAATCATTTAGTTGATATAGACCTCTGCGATGAAAAAGGGGTTAATCCATATAGCGATACTTTAGACGAAGCAAAATACCGCGAGCTTTTTGGCTATGAAAAGCATATCTTCACAGGCGTTGACTATGTTGATATCTACCGCGAGATGATTGAGGAGTCGGGCGCTACGGCAGAGTTTATCTTTTCAAACAGAGCGGGCGAAATAGTTAAATATGCAAAGCATGTAATCTGTTGCGATATACATACAAGAGCTCGAACAAAGAGAATAGTTAAAGCGGCTGGCGCCGAGGTTGTGCTAACGCTTGATGATATTTTAAACGAGAGTGTAAACGGATGCGGCTTCAACTCAGATTATGGTCTTCTCGGCTCTAATAAATCAACCGAGACAACAGTTAAGCTCTTCCCTCGTGACTGCAAAGAACTTGCAGTTAAGGTGCAGGGGATGCTAAAAGAGGAGACCGGCAAGACTATCGAGGTTATGGTTTATGGTGATGGCGCATTCAAAGACCCTGTTGGTAAAATATGGGAGCTTGCAGACCCTGTTGTCTCACCGGGATATACCGACGGCCTCGAAGGACAGCCAAATGAGATTAAGCTTAAATATATAGCGGATAACGATTTTGCGCATCTAAAGGGCGAGGAGCTCAAAGCGGCAGTTACTGAATATATCAAAAATAAAGATGCTAAAAACGAAGATTTAACAGGCAACATGGTCTCTCAAGGCACAACTCCCAGACGACTAACCGACCTTATCGGCTCGCTTTGTGACCTAACGAGCGGCAGTGGCGATAAGGGAACTCCGATAGTTTTAGTGCAAGGATATTTTGATAACTATACGAAATAGTTTTACAGCGCAAACTGGTATTATGCGCATAAAATAGCATAAAACGATATTTATAGCTTTATTTAAAAAATCCGCCTTATGGCGGATTTTTTTGTGCTATATTATATCTGCTAACCTGGGTATGGTTTGTCTTTCAAACTCTCTGCCAATTCCCAAAAATCAGCTTCGATTTTTTTGAGTTTCTCTTCGTTCCCCTCGAGGTTAAATCCTCGCTTACCCTTGCCAAAAACACTGACCCAAGTATAACTTGAGTGGTCGAAAGTCCAAGCAGGTTCGATGCGCTCTCCCTTTAACTGCGGGCAATTCCCCACAATCCAAGCATACTGCTCGGTCGATAAAATATTGTTGTTGAGTGAAAGCTGTTTTAAACTCTTCATATCCTTTACAAATGAAAAGTCGGTATCTAAAATTTTCTTTCCATAAAAATAAACGTATTCAATTCCTTCGCATTTTGATACTGGCTTAAATGATTCTATTTCCCATTTTGACCATAATACATTGCCAAGTCCAAAGACTTTGAGGTTTGGCGCAGTTTCAATACCATCAATTGATTTTAGGCGGGTGAAATCAGCTATGTCTATCCCTGCAAGGGATATATTTCCCGACATATCCCAAAATTTATCAATCTTCTGATTCCAATACCAGTGGATGTATTCAAGATTTGGAAGTTTGCCAAGCAATGACCAATCTTCAACTGCTTTATTTTTAAAAAAATAAATATACCTAAACTGATTACCGTAATTTTCAATAAGGTATTCAAATGTTTCTTGGTCGAGTGAGCTAACTTTAACAATATCAACCAGAGGATGGTCGCCTAGTATATCAATATCGCTTTTGGTTATCTTGTTGCCATCTTTGCCACAAAGCCAAAAATCTATTAGTCCCGCACTGCTTCTATGGTTATTAGCAAACCCATTAGGTGTTAAATCATGTTTCATCTTCATTCCCTCCAAACAAAAAATTTGTTTATTTCATCCGCACCTCAAGCTGCGGGAACGGAATTTCAATATTGTTTTTATCAAGAAGCTCTTTTATCTGCTCGAGCGCCTCCCATTTTTCGGTATAGACAAACTCTCCGCTTGTAAAAAAGCGAACCCCAAGCACGACACCGCTATCGGCAAGATCAGCGACAAAACAGACGGTATCTTCAGGGTTTATAACCTTTTCTCTGCTGTTAATAGCTTCGATAATAAGTGCTCTCACAGCCTTAATGTCGGTTGAATAGCTAACTGATAGCGATAAATCAACACGCCTTGTTGGCTCATAGGTAACGTTTGTAACGGTTGCCGCTGAGAGCTTTCCGTTTGGTATGAAAACCATCTGATTATCGGGGGTTATAAGGGTTGTGTAGAATAAATCAACTGCCGTAACAGTCCCTGTAACATTATCGGTACTCTCAGAGATATAGTCGCCAACTTTAAACGGCTTTATCGTGAGCAATAGAACACCACCGGCAAGATTCGAGAGCGAGCCTTGAAGTGCAAGACCGATTGCAACACCGGCAGAGCCAAGAACTGCGATAAACTGCGCCGTTGGAATACCGACAATATCGGCGAGTATGAAGATGAGTATTGCATAAAGACCCCAACTAACACTTGAGGTAGCAAACTTCGTAAGCCCTTTGTCGGTATCAAATTTTATCAGCAGTTTCGACATTGATTTCATCGCTATTTTTATTATCTTTCGCCCAACTATAAGGATAACAACAGCTAAAATAACATTCCAAGCAACTGAAATTATCTGCGGTAGATACTCTGATATAAAGACATCATAGGTGAAAGTTGTATTTGTTGCGGCCATACTAAATAAATTGTTCATAAAAAAACCTCCTGAGCTTTATTATAGCATAGCAGACAGTATTTTTTCAAACATTAAAGCGTAGGATAATATCATAACTTCAAATATAGAGATAATAGAAAAACACAGATAAAGTTTTCACCCTTAATCTGTGTTTTTTTATCATTTAAATTTTGCGATACCTTTTTATCTCTCTTCTCGTCTAAAAGGCTTTGCAAGTGCTGCTGGTTCGCTGCTCTTGCCTGCTGTTAGAAGAAGTGCTATGAGGGTTAGGATATAAGGTGCCATTGCAAAAACCTGGCTTGGTATCTCTATTCCTATCGCCTGAAGTCTTATCTGCATAGCCATCGCCGCTCCGAAAAGAAGCGATGAAGCAAAAACACCAATAGAGGTAAATCTGCCGAGAATAACCGTTGCAAGGGCAATATATCCACGTCCTGCAATCATATTATCGTTGAAAACCCCAAGCTGAGTTACAACAAGATAAGCACCACCGGCACCGCCCAGAATTCCATTTACTAAAATAGCCTTATAGCGATACAAAAGAACATCAAGGCCTGCTGAATCGCAAACTCTACTGCTCTCACCAACAGCTGAGAAATTCATTCCTGTCCTTGTTTTCTTATAGAAAATCGTCAGAAGGATAACTAAAATATAGCAGATATAAGCTAAAATATCTTTATTGAAAAATGCCTCTCCGATGATCGGGATATCCGCTAAAAGCGGAATTCTTATCGTCTGCATAATATCTATCTGCACAAGTTCTGTTGCGGTGAAAATCTTAAATAGGTAACTTGTGAGTCCTAAAATAAAGAGGTTTATCGCAATTCCCGATACCGATTGATTTTGCATAAGTCGCACCGATAGAAGACCATGGAGAGCGGCAACGGCTATTCCACCGAGTATTCCGCAGAGAAGACCTGCCCAGGCACCACCGAGCAAAACGCCGCCAGCATATGCGCAAAAGGCACCGCCGAGCATAACGCCCTCAAGTCCTATATTTAAAACTCCGCTCTTTTGCAAAAAAACTTCGCCAAGTCCGCCAAATGCTATAGGCACCGCCATCCGAACAGCAGAGCTTAAAAAGGCTGTGAAAAAAGCAATTGATAAAATTTCCATCAGTTAGCCTCCTTTTTACGGGTAAATAGGTCTTTTGCAAGTATTAAAATAACGACTATTCCCATTATGATATTAACTATCGAGGAGGGAACGCCCGTCTGCCGCTGCATTGTTGCCGCACCCACCGAGAGGGCGGCATATAAAACCGAAACTACCGCTACTAAAATCGGATTATTTTTGCAGAGAAGCGATATTAAAACCGCTGTATATCCAACATCAGATGAAATACCATCTACGAGTTTTTTCTGAATTCCAAGCACCTCAACCGAGCCTGCAATAGCCGCAAGACCTCCGCTGAGAAGAGCTGATATTATAACGCTTTTCATTATAGATATACCCGAGACTTTAGCGGCACGACTGTTAAACCCTACCGATTTAAGCTCGAAGCCAAGCGTTGTTTTATCCATAATAAACCAAACAACAAAAACCGCCATAAAAGCTATAACAATACCGAGATTTATCCTTGTTGGAAGTAGGAGAAGCGGTAGTGTTGTTGCGCTATCAATCCTTGCCGACTGCGGCACCGAACCCGCCGGATCCATTAAAAAGGTGCGAACTGCAAGGCCTATTAGATTTATCGCTATATAGTTTAGCATAATAGTCGTTATAACTTCCGATATCTGAAGTTTCGTCTTTAGGAGTGCCGGAATTGCGGCATAAACGCCACCGACGATAAATGCAACTAAAATTGATATCATCGTATTTAAAAAGCCTTGAAACGGGAGGGATAGCGCTGTCGCCGTTGCAGCAAGTGCGCCCACATAAAACTGGCCCTCAGCTCCGATATTGAAAAAACCTGTTTTAAAAGCAACTGCGCATCCAAGGGAGGTTAGTATGAGCGGGGTTGATTTAACAAGCGTTTCACCAACTCCATTAAGGCTTAGCAGACCTGCTATGAAACTCGTGTAAGCATCAAATATATTTGCACCTGCCGATATTATAAAAAGCGAGGTAGCGATAATAACGACCGCTAAAACAATTAAAATATTCTTTATGCTCTCTTTAATATTCATATACCCTCCTCGACAAATGCGCCACCCATAAGAAGGCCTATTGTTGTGAGATTTGCTTCGTCTCTGTTTAGTATCTTTTCTATTTTACCACCCTCGATAACAGCAACTCGGTCACTTAGTGCCAAAATTTCTTCGAGGTCTGCTGAAACCAAGATAACTGAATTCCCTGCATTTCTATGGTCTACAAGTCTTTTGCGTACAACCTCGGTAGCACCCATATCAAGTCCTCTTGTTGGTTGCGCCGCTATAACAACTTTTGAGTATTTGCGTATTTCACGGGCAATAATTATCTTCTGCTGATTGCCGCCTGAGAGCATTTTAGCGTAAACACTGCCGCCACCCGTTCCCGAAGTTTTTATCTTGTATTTATCTATTGCTTTGTCGGTTTTTTTCTTTATCTCAGTACGGCGCATAATGCTATATTTTGCATATGGTGCTTTGTTATAAACGCGAAGCAGAATATTATCAGAAACGCTCATATCTCCGATAAGACCATCGTTTTGCCTATCGTCGGAAATATATGAAATTCCCGCTTTAAATCTCTCTTTCGCAGAGAGCTTATCAATATTCTTACCCTGATAATAAACTTCGCCCTCATATCTTTTGCGAACACCCGCAATTATCTCGCAAAGCTCCTTTTGGCCACTGCCGTCAACACCGGCAATACCCAAAATCTCTCCGCCGAAAAGCTCAAAGTTTAAATTTTCGAGCACCCTTGTTTTGCGTCGCCGTCTGACATATCCGATATTCTTAATGCTCAAAACTGCCTCTTCCCCACTCGTTACTGCGTCAAAGGTATAATCGTTTGATAATTCTCGTCCGAGCATATGTTTTGAGAGTTCGGTAGGGTTTGTTTTTGCAGTTTCAAGCTCCGCTACCTTTAGACCATCACGCAGAACTGAAACTTTATCTGTCACCTCGAGGATTTCATTCATCTTATGGGTTATAAGGATAATGCCCATTCCCTCAGCGGCAACCGCTTTTAGCACACCGAAAAAACCTTTAATCTCTATTGGAGTGAGCACCGCTGTTGGCTCATCGAGGATAAGTATTTTAACCTCGCGATAGAGCGCTTTTAATATCTCAACTCTCTGACATTCACCAACCGATAATGTCGAAACCTTTTTGTATGGGTCAACTGCAAGGTGGTATTTTTTCGAAAGTTCTTTGATTTTAAGAGCGGCAGTTTTTCTATCGATGATAAATTTGTTTTCAGATAGTCCGAGGATAATATTATCAACAACAGTCATATTTTTGATTAGCGAAAAATGCTGAAACACCATTCCTATTCCATTTTCAATAGCATCTTTTGGAGACTTTAGTGTTATCTCTTTATCTTCGATATAAATTTCTCCGCCGTCCGGCTTATAGATGCCAAAAAGGATATTCATAAGCGTTGTTTTACCTGCTCCGTTCTCGCCAAGAAGAGCATGTACTTCCCCAGCCTCAACTGATAGACTGATATCCTTATTAACATATACATCAAAGAATTTTTTCGATATCTTTTCCATTCGAAGAAGTGACATATTAATCTCCATTCTGTGCACAGCACAAATAGTTTTAGATAATCTCCGTACAGAATGGAGATTAATCGGCATGTGACGTCTGTGACGGCACGC
>CAYJGN010000022.1:0-32102 GCA_964369635.1 uncultured Oscillospiraceae bacterium | reverse complement strand
TGGATCTCTGCCTAACTTCGGACGGGCAGCTTATAACCCACCATAATTTAACAGTAGACGCTACTTCAAACGAAGTAGGCGAGGTTAATAGTTTCACACTATCGGAAATCAGCGAGATGAATTTTGGCTACAATTTCACCGATTTAGAGGGGAATATGCCATTTAGAGATGAAGAGGACCCTGAAATCTTAAAAAGACTTATTCCGATGACGGTTGAAGAGATGTTTGATAAATTCGGTAAAGATGTTTTGTATGTTATGGAGATTAAAGATGGCGGAGATGTGGGACTTGAAGCCGCCGATGAGCTAAGTAGCCTTATAAATCAGTATGAGTTGTGGGAATATGTTTGCGTTGCATCATTTCACAGTGAGGTGATGGAGCATTTTGTTGAGATAAAAGATGAGCGGGTTGATATTTCGATGGATATGTCATCTGCAACTACCTTTGTCGTTGCAAACTATGCAGGATTTGGCATCTTCTTTGAGTTTCCGCACGCAGGGCTTCAGCTTCCGCCGAGCATGAGCGGAGTGCCACTTGATAATTCATATCTTGCCTATAAAATTCATCATAACAATATGTTTTTGCACTACTGGACTATTAACGACAAAGAAGAGATGCGAAGACTCATTGAAATCGGGTGCGATGGGATAATAACTGACCGTCCTGACATTATGATTGAACTACTCACAGAAATGGGATACTAAAGAAATCTTGAATGATTATAATTATTTTGATTTAGTTGTTGCATTATTATTCAAAATGTGTTATCATGTAAAAAACATAAGGAGAACGTTTATGAAATTACCTGTAAATGTATTTACATACTTTTACTTTAGCTTTGTTTATTTTTTTAGACAGAGTAATTTTGTGTTTCATAAATGTGTAGTCTGATTGTTTATATAGGAACAATTTTGTAAAGACAACTCCGCAGTGAAACACACTGCGGAGTTTTTATTATGGAGGTAATTATGATAGTAGTATTAAAGAAAGCATACAATGAGGATCAATACCAAAATTTTCGCAGATGGCTATTAAGTCTTGGCATTGAGATTAACGAGAATCACGGTAAAAATCAGACGGTATTAGGATTGATAGGCGACACTTCAACAATAGATATCGATCTTATAAATGCGCTTGAAATCGTTGATGAAGTTAAGAGAATTTCAGAACCTTATAAAAATGCTAATAGAAAATTCCATCCTGATGATTTAGTGATTAACGTTGGAGATGTAAAGATTGGCGGCGGAAACTTTAATATAATTGCAGGGCCTTGCTCTATTGAGTCACATGATCAAATCTGCTCAGTTGCAAAGAGCGTTAAAGAGGCAGGAGCAACTCTTCTTCGCGGAGGTGCATTTAAACCTCGAACCTCGCCATATGCCTTCCAAGGACTTCGTGATGAGGGGCTAAAACTGCTACTTGCGGCAAAAAAAGAGACAGGCCTTCCAGTCGTTACTGAGATAATGGATCTCTCTCAACTTGATTTGTTTTCAGATGTTGATGTTATACAAGTTGGGGCGCGCAATATGCAAAACTTCGAGCTTCTAAAAGAGCTCTCAAAATCAGATAAGACCATTCTGATAAAGAGGGGACTTGCAAACACCCTGGAAGAGCTATTAATGAGCGCTGAATATGTTATGGCGGGCGGTAATGAGAATGTTGTGCTTTGTGAGCGAGGGATAAGAACATTCGAAACTGCAACAAGAAACACTCTTGATATATCAGCTATACCAATGCTCAAAAAGATGTCGCATCTGCCAATTATAGTCGACCCAAGTCACGCAACAGGTAAAGCGAGTCTTGTTATGCCAATGTCGCTTGCGGCAACGGCTGCGGGTGCTGACGGGCTTATGATAGAAGTGCACAACGACCCTGTACATGCGCTGTGCGATGGGCCGCAGTCGCTAACACCTGAGGCTTTCTGTGAAGTTGTGACGGCTGTTAATGCAGTGCTACCGTTTAGCCATAAATACAGGTAATCGGAGGTAGAGATGAATATTGCAGTAATTGGACTTGGCTTAATTGGTGGCTCAATAGCGAAAGGAATTAAGCAGTCGACAACTCATACGGTACACGGATATGATATTGTTCAGTCGGTAATTTATAAAGCAAAGCTCTTTAACGCTATCGATAATGAGCTTACAGATGAGAGCTTGAAACTTTGCGATATGGTTATAATTGCACTATATCCAAACGCTTGCATTAAATTTTTAGAAGATAAAGCCCACCTTATAAATAAGTCTGCGGTAGTTATGGACTGCAGTGGGACTAAAGAGAAGCTTTGTGAGAGGATGTTTGAAATAGCAAAAAAACATCAACTTCTTTTTGTTGGGGCGCACCCAATGGCAGGAAAAGAGTACTCTGGTTTTGATAATTCGGGTGCATCAATATTCCAAAATGCATCAGTTATTTTAGTTCCTCCAAAAGATATTGATATTGAGCATTTAGCGATCATTAAAAAGTTTTGGGGTAGCATTGGTTTTACAAATTGCGAGATAACCGACTCGAAAAATCACGATAGGATGATTGCATTCACCTCGCAACTTCCGCACGTTGTTTCAAATGCTTATATCAAAAGCGAACGGGCAAAAACTCACGATGGATATTCTGCAGGCAGCTATCGCGACCTCTCTCGAGTTGCAAGGCTTAATGAGGAGATGTGGACTGAGCTTTTCTTTGAAAATGATAAAAACCTATCAGAAGAGATAGATTTTTTAATTGAAAATTTAAAGAAATATAGTGAAGCATTAAAATCAGGTGACAAAAAGATGATGAAAGAGCTTTTGCGTGAAGGCAGAGTTTTAAAAGAACAAGCAGATAAAGGAGTTATGTCGCTATGATAAAAGTTGAAGTTTCTGCGTCAACAAGATATGATGTTCTCATAGGTGAAAATCTACGAAATAGTGTTGGAAGTCTTATTAAGGAGCTTTTTTGCAATAAAACAGTAGCGATTATAACTGATGATATTGTTGATAAACTCTATGCAAGCGAGGTCGAAAAAAGCCTTACCGATGAGGGATTTAAAACAGTTAAGTTTGTTTTAGAAAACGGTGAATCAAATAAAACGGCAGAGAATTGGCTTTCGATTATATCTTTTTTGGCCGATAGTAAACTTTCAAGAGATGATATAGTTTTGGCTCTTGGCGGTGGAGTTGTCGGAGATATGGCGGGGTTTGCCGCCGCAACATATATGCGGGGAATAAACCTAATTCAAGTCCCGACAACCCTTCTTGCACAGGTGGATTCTTCAGTAGGTGGCAAAACAGCAGTTGACTTAAAAGAGGGGAAAAATCTCCTCGGCGCTTTCTATCAACCTAAAATGGTCATTTGCGATACAAAAACGCTAAATACCCTGTCAGATGAGCTGTTTGCAGATGGAATGGCAGAGGTTATTAAAGCCGGAATTATAGGTGATAAAAGTCTGTTCGAGATGGTGCAAGAGGGAGATTGCCATGAGAATATCGATGAGATAATTAGCCTTGCAGTTAAGTTTAAAGCTGATATCGTGAAAGAAGATGAAACAGAGTTTGGTGTGCGCATGAAACTAAACTTAGGGCATACATTAGGACATACATACGAAAAACTCTCAAATTATGAGATTTCGCATGGAAGTGCCGTAGCAATTGGGATTGCAGAGATGGCAAAGATATCAAATAAGGCGGGGTTTTGTGAAAGGGAAGCAGTTGAAGAGATATTAGCTTGTCTTTTGGCAAACAAACTGTCCACAGATTGCAACTTTAGTAGCAAACAAGTTTGCGCGGAAACAACCTATGATAAAAAGCGCAGACAGAACTCGATTTCTTTTATAACAATACATGGCATTGGAGATTGTCGAATAACTAAAATTGAAACAGACAAAACTTTGGAATTTGTTTCTCTATCAGAGAAATATTAGGTTTTTGAATTTAAAAATTATATATAATATCCTTGGAAACAAATAGGGGGTGAATATGGAAGTTGTAATAAAAAAAGGCAGGTTAAATGGGAAATTAGCTGCAATAACATCAAAATCATCTATGCACAGACTTTTGATAGCGGCGGCGCTTGCAAAAACCGAGACAGAAATATTTTTTTCAGATTCAAATGAGGATATCGAAGCGACTATATCAGTTTTGCAGGCTATAGGAACAAAGTTTGTTCGAGGAGATAATAGCATACGGGTTTTACCGATGGAAAAAGCACCAATAAACCCTCTGTTATACTGCAATCAAAGCGCATCAACTGCGAGGTTTATGATTCCTGTAGCTGCGGCGGTATCAGAAAAATCAATAGTTTCAGGTGATGAGCAACTGGCTAAACGTCCATTTGCACCGCTAATAGATGAGCTTCGAAATCACGGTGTTACTATTGAAGGAGATAAACTTCCGATAGAAATAAGCGGAAGTTTAAAAAGTGGTAAATATAGTTTACCTGGAAACATAAGTTCGCAATTTATTTCAGGCCTGCTATTTGCACTGCCACTTCTTGCAAGCGACAGTGAAATTGTTATAACAACAGCAATTGAATCGGTGCCTTATATTAAAATGACTATTGATGCTATCTCTCAGTTTGGGATATTGGTAATAGAGACAGATGGCGGGTTTAAAGTTTTAGGAGGTCAGGTATATTCTTCTCCAGGGAAAATTATCGCTGATTCAGATTGGTCAAACAGCGCATTTTGGCTTGTGGCGGCGGCGTTTGGCAATGATATAACTATCTCAAACTTGAATATGAATTCATTGCAAGGAGATAAAAACATCATTGATTTGCTAAATAAATTCGGCGCAAAAGCAAAAATTTCAACTGATGGAATATCATTCGAAAGTAAAATTGCAGCTCCACAAGTTATAGATGCAAAAAATGTTCCGGACCTTGTTCCGATTTTAGCAGTTGCGGCATCAGCTGCAGATGGGAAAACGGTTATTGAAAATGTTGAGCGACTTCGGATTAAAGAGAGCGATAGAATTTCTTCGGTTATAAACATGATAAATGATCTTGGCGGTGACGCTTACTTTGATAAAGATGCTATTAATATTCAAGGGAGTGGAAGGTTGCGCGGTGGAACAGTTAATGCCAAAGGTGACCATAGAATTGCGATGGCAGCTGCAATCGCCGCTTGTATTTGCGATGATGACGTCACTATAATTGGAGCTGAAGCGATTAATAAATCATATCCGAATTTTTTTGAAGATTATAAGTATTTGGGAGGTGAGCTTTATGTCAAGTAGTTTTGGAAGCAACTTTAAAATCACCATATTCGGGCAATCTCATAGTGAGGCTATTGGCGTTGTAATAGATAATTTACCTGCTGGAATAGAGATAAACTTCGATGAAGTAGAGAAATTTATGGATAGGAGAGTGCCTGGTAAAAACTCTCTTTCAACAGCTCGTAAAGAAGCTGATAAAATTAGAATTCTATCTGGTATCGTTGATGGTGTGACTTGTGGGGCGCCGATTTGTGCTGTGATTGAAAATACCGATATTCGAAGTGGCGACTATAAAAAACTTCGAGATATACCGCGTCCAGCTCATAGTGATTACCCAGCTGCGATAAAGCATAATATGGCAAACGACATTCGAGGCGGTGGGCATTTCTCCGCAAGACTGACAGCTCCTCTTTGTTTTGCTGGAGCAGTTGCGAAACAACTTCTTGCAAAAAAAGGTGTAACTGTTGGATCGCATATATATTCTGTTGCGGGAGTTTACGATAAGGCTTTTAAAGATGTCTCCTTAGATACAAATCTATTCAATGATATTGCAAATAAGGAGCTTGCTTTAATTGATGATAGCAAGACTTTGGAGATATCAGAAAAAATTCTTAATGCTAAAAATATGGGGGACAGCGTTGGCGGAATTGTTGAGTGTTGCGTTTTAGGGATGCCTGTTGGAATTGGTGAGCCGATGTTTGATGGAATTGAGAATAAAATTTCGTCGGCAATCTTTGCGGTTCCAGCGGTGAAAGGTATAGAATTTGGTGCTGGATTTGAAGTTGCGCAGATGCTTGGAAGCCAAAATAATGATGAGTATTTAATTGAGGACGGCAGAGTTAAAACGAATACAAACAATCATGGAGGAATACTTGGAGGACTTTCAAGTGGGATGCCAATTATCTTAAGAGCTGCACTCAAACCAACACCTTCCATAGCAAAAACTCAGAAATCAATCGATTTATCTAAAATGGAAGAGGCAGAACTTGAAATAACGGGACGACATGACCCGTGCGTTGTTCCTCGGGGTGTTGTGGCGATTGAGGCGGCAGTAGCTATTGCGGTAGCTGATTATTTTAATTTTGGAGGTTAGAGAGATGGATTTGCAAAACTTGCGTCAAGAGATAGATAAGATAGATGATGATCTATTGATGCTATTCAAAAAAAGGATGGATATAGCGCTTTCTGTTGCGAAGTATAAAAAAGAAAATGGTCTTGTTATCACTAATGCAGAGAGAGAGAGAGAGATACTCGAAAGAATGACTGAAGCTGCAGGAGAAGATATTGCAATTGAGACGAAAATGCTCTTTACAACTCTTTTTGATCTCTCGAAAGGACATCAAAGAAATGCTATTAATGACGGTGGAGAGCTTGCGGAGGAAATAGAGACTGCTATAATCAAAACAGATAAGTTGTTTCCGAAGAAAGCAGTTGTTGCTTGTCAAGGTGTTGAAGGGTCGTATTCATCACAAGCGTGTGATGCACTATTTCCGCTACCCTCAATAATGTTTATGAATAGTTTTGAAGCTGTTTTTAAAGCAGTTTCAAGTGGAATTTGCAGATATGGCATCTTGCCTATTGAAAACAGCTCATACGGCTCAGTTACAGAGGTTTATGATCTGATGAAAAAGCATAGTTTTAATATTGCGAGGTCAATCAAGCTAAAAATTTCACATGCATTATTAGCAAAACCAGGAACAAAACTCGAAGATATTAAAGAAATTTTCTCGCATGAACAAGCTATTGGTCAGTGCAGTGAGTTTCTTGGGAAACTAAATATTAAAGTTACTCCGTGTGAAAACACTGCTATGGCGGCAAAAGCTGTTTTTGAGAGTGCGAGGAATGATATTGCAGCTATTTCTTCACCAAAGTGTGCTGATTTATATAATCTGACGGCAGTTTTAAAGGATATTCAGAATACGGATAACAACTATACTAAATTTATCTGTATATCAAAAGAGCTTGAGATTTATCCTGGAGCAAATAAAATCAGCATGATTGTTTCCTTGTCACATAGTCCGGGTGCGTTATACAGAATTTTGTCTCATTTTGCGGCTTCAGGACTTAACCTGACAAAACTCCAAAGCAGACCAGTTGTTGGCAGTGATTTTGAGTTTGTTTTCTATTTTGACGCAGACGCATCAGTGAGCGAGCCTGGCACAATTTCTCTGTTGAATTCTATTAAAAATTCCTGCCAAGAATTTAATTTCCTTGGAAACTATATAGAGGTTTAGTATGGAATTTGCGCTTATAGGGGAAAAATTAGGGCATAGCTTTTCAAAACCTATTCATGAGTTTTTTGGAAACGACAAATACGAGATTGTTGAAATAGAAAAGGGGAATTTGAATAATTTTTTTAAAAACTCTGATTTTAAAGGGATTAATGTAACTATCCCGTATAAAAAGGATGTCATGAAGTTTTGTGATACGATATCTGATGAGGCCATTTCTATCGGAAGCATTAACACTATAGTTCGTAAAAATAATAAGCTGCACGGATTTAATACCGATATTTATGGGTTTCTATCTTCTGCAGATAGCATTTCTATTGATTTTAAGGGTAAGAAAACACTGATATTTGGCAGTGGTGGAACATCGAGTACCGTTCTCTATGCAGTTCGCGCTCGTGGTGGGTTGCCGATAGTTATTTCAAGGAATGGCGAGAATAATTATAGTAATTTAGAAAAACATTACGATGCTGATATCATAGTTAATACTACGCCTGTTGGTATGTATCCAAATTTTGATGGGTCTATTTGTGACCTTTCTCGATTTAATAATCTTAGCGGAGTTATTGATGTTGTTTATAATCCTTTGAGAACAAGGCTATTGCAACAGGCAAAGGAGCTATCTATCCCGCATATTGGCGGAATGCATATGCTTGTTTCCCAGGCAAAAAGAGCGGAAGAGTTGTTTTTTGATAGAAGTATTGATATAAATACGCAGTCTGTCATTAAAAAAATTGAAAACAATATTGAAAATATTGTTTTAATTGGCATGCCAGGGAGCGGGAAAACGACCATTGGTAGGATTATTGCAGATAAGCTTTGTATGCAGTTTGTTGATACAGATAAGATGATTGTTGATCGAGCTAAAATGAGTATTCCTGAAATTTTTGAGAAGTTTGGAGAGGAACACTTTAGAAAAATTGAGAGTGACTGCATTAAAGAGGTCTCAGTTTTAAAAAAAGTTGTTATTTCGAGCGGTGGTGGAGCTATTTTAAACAGTGAAAACGTTGCGAATTTAAAGATGAACTCAAAGATTGTTTTTATAGATAGAGATATTGATAAACTTGCGGTTAAAGGCCGTCCGCTTTCTGCAAATTTAGATGCTGTTTGCAAGTTAGCGGATATACGCATTCCGATTTACAAGGCTATTTCAGATGTGAAAATTGATAATAATCGCTCTATTGACGATACTATTTTAGAGATTGAAAGGGTTTTTAGTGATGAAAATTTTAGTGATTAATGGTCCTAATTTAAATATGCTTGGAATTCGTGAACCCGAGATTTATGGTGCTGAAAGCTACTCGGATTTGGTTTGTTATATTGAAAAGTCGGCAGAAGAATTAAGTATAGATGTTGAGATTTTTCAATCAAACCATGAGGGCGAAATAGTTGATAAAATTCAGTGTGCCTATAAGGTTTTTGATGGAATAGTTATAAATCCAGCAGCTTATACCCATACAAGCATCGCTATTTTAGATGCGCTAAAAGCGGTTATGATTCCGTGCGTTGAAGTTCATCTGTCGGATATAAGTGTTCGAGAGGAGTTCCGCTCTGTTTCGTATGTTTCGCATATTGCTGTTAAAAGTTTTATAGGTCTTTCATTTTTAGGGTATAAAGAAGCGATGAGTTATTTAAAGGATAGAGCAAATTAATTGCCTCGTAGTATATAAAGCATGATTAGTATGAGTTATATTTTGAGGTTACAAGAGAAAATTTTTGCATAATGTAAATAATTATCACTTTGTTTTGTTTAGTAATTAACTATATTCTCACCTTGCACTCGCCATTTCTGAAGTGACTTTGCAAATGGCGAGATTAATCATGTTTTCCGAAGTTTATTATAGAGTAATATATTTTTACAACCAAAAAGGGGATAGCAGCCAATTGGCGAGCTACCCCTTTTTGGGATTTAAAACAAGGAAGTGGATTGTAGGTTAAATGAGCCGAGCTCTTAGACAAACACAAAATAAATCTTTTTTGGTTTGCTCCTTATTTTATCTATTATCTTGTGGGAACTTAATCCCTTATTTATATTATCGACAGCGTTTAGTAAAACTTAAATGTTTTTATAATTATATTATATAAAGGGATAATTATAACTAAATTGGCCGCTTTTTCAACTGCCACGCAACTGGATATCAGAATGCATAAAGATAATCTGCAATATTTTTTTAGCTAATATAAGATGCGAAAATTTCTTCTAAATCTGCAACCATATCGAAGTAATTATCTGGAAAGGCAGTTATAGATACCGTTTGGGAATCTCTGTACCGAATAGTAATAGAAAATGAACTGTGTTGGTCTGTTACATAAACATCATCTTCAAAATTATCATCTACAGACTGTGTTGGTGGTTCGATACTATATTTTTCTATCAAGTCTAAAATATCTTGCTCTAATATCAGATATTCCTCAGTATTAATTTTAGTCTCAATATCCACAACATCTTCTCTACCATATCCCCAAAGCTCAATAACAACCTTTGTGTTTGATAGATAAAAATATCTGCTATCACCCATACCATCGTCCATATCATTTTTCTCAGAGTGATTAAAGCTGAAGCTTCGAAGAATCGTATCGCTATCTTGGTTTGAAAGGGAGTTTTCATCTTTACCTATGCTTTTATAGATAGAAATAGCTATGGAAATTATAACAACTACTACAATTAACACAACTGCAATAATAAGAAAATTTTTCATTTTATCCTCCGCTTTAAGACTATAAATTAAATATTTATTTAGCGCATAATTTCATAACCTAAATCTAAAAATACAAGAAAATAGCTGTCTTTGCTATTTTTTATCCATTAGACAATTTCTTTTTTAAAATCAGATGATTAAAATATGATATTTTGATAAAATCGGGGTCGAGGGTGAGTTTATCCTCGACTTTTTGCATTTTTGAAAGCCAGTTTTCTTCTGATTGACGGAGTCCATCGTGCAGACTTGCAAGAGCGCGAACTCCATAAATTTGCTCAATTTCAAGGGAGTTATTAGATAAATTCAGTATATCTTCTTTTGTATAATAGTTGATGTCGCCAAAAGCGCTTGAAAAAGAGGGTTTATTATCAAACATCCGCCGGGCTTCGTCTAAATCAAATTCCTGTACCACTGCTTGAATTAATCTGCCTGCGCGATTATGGTGTATGATAGAAATTCTGCCATCTTGCTTTAGCAGACGGATAAGATGATTTAATACTTGCTCTCTATTATCTGCAAACTCAAGCACGAGGTGGCAGCAGATAAAATCAAAACTTTCATCGGAAAAAGTTTTAAGATAGTCAGCTGATGCGTTTATCTGGATATAGCTGTTTTCGTTTATAGCAAATTTAATAATATTGCTATCAGGCTCAATTGCAGTAACTCTGTTTTTTAGAGCAAGATAATCTGAAACAAAACCAAATCCACTTCCAAAATCCAATATATTTTTATCCTGTACTCCAGAAAGCTGCGAAAAAACTGTTTGATAATATAGTTTACCTATCGGGGATAGGGTATAGTCGTAATATAATTTCATGCCTTTTTCCATAAAGACCTCCTTTTTATTAAATTATACTAAAAAACCTTGGAAATATAAAGCTATTTTTGCGAGGTTTTTTTATTTAGTTTTTTATTGCCATTGCTAAATTTAAAAGAGATAAACTTTTATTAATTTATATCTTGACAAAGTGTGCTTGTTGTAGTATAGTGTGCTTATTATATAAGTACATTATGGAGACAACAAGATTTTACATAAGACGGGAGGGGTTGTGTGGAGATTATTATAAGCAGCAATACGAGTAAGCCGATATATGAGCAGATAACTTCTCAGATAAAAGCTATGATTATGAGCGGCGAGCTTCGGACAGGGGACGGGATTCCATCGATGCGCAGTCTTGCGAAGACCATCCATGTGAGCGTTATAACGGTGCAAAGAGCTTATGAGGAATTAACGAGAGATGGGTTTATAGAAACGACGGTTGGCAGAGGGAGTTTTGTTGCGGCACAGAATAAAGATTTTATTTTGGAAGAGCAGCAAAAGATAATTGAAGGGTATTTAAATAACGCTGTTGATGTTGCGAAATCAAACGGAATTAAGCTTGAAAAATTAAAAGACTTAATTGAGATTTTTTATAACGAGGAGTGATGAAATGAGTTATGCATTAGAGATAGAGAAGCTATGCAAATCATACAAGGGCAGTAGCTTTGCCCTTAAAGATGTGAGTTTTAATGTTCCAAGCGGTGCAATAGTTGGGTTTGTTGGGAGAAATGGAGCTGGAAAAAGCAGTACAATAAATGCAATGCTAAACCTAATATATAAAAACAGCGGAACAGTTAAGTTTTTTGGCAAAGAGATGACGGATATTGACAATAATATTCGCGATGATATCGGAGTTGTTTTTGATAGCGTTAATTTTTCAGGAGAGCTAACGGTTAGTAAACTTGCGAGGGTTTTGGCTGATATCTATAATAACTGGGACAATGATGCATTCGAAAACTACCTTGAAAGATTTAGTCTACCAAAAAATAAAAAAATAAAGACATTTTCAAGAGGAATGTCTATGAAGCTATCAATTTCTGTTGCACTGTCGCACAAAGCGAAATTGTTAATTTTAGATGAGGCAACAGCTGGCCTTGACCCTGTTGCGAGGGAAGAGGTTTTAGATGTCTTTTTAGAGTTTGTTGAGAGTGAGAATAACTCAATTCTTATATCATCTCATATCTCAAGTGATCTTGAGAAAATTGCAGACTATATAACATTTATAGATAACGGTGAGATAATTCTTTTTGAAAAAAAGGATACGCTTATTTATGATTATGGTATAGCGCGCATGAAACAGGCGGACTTTGATAAGCTTCAAAATAACGATTATCTGGCATATCGAAAACGAGGATTGCAAACAGAGGTGCTTATAAAAGATAAAGGTGATTTTTCAAGAAATTATCCGAGCATTTTAGTTGATAATTCAACTATTGATGAGATTTTACCGCTGCTTATAATGGAGGGATGATGATATGAGAGGACTTATAAGAAATAACTTTTATATGGTGAGTGGTAGCATTACCGCTGGAATAATAGCTTCTTTTGCAGCGATGATACTCGGTGCATTGACTAATGAAACGGTCGTATATTCGATTATGGGAGGGCAGATAGGAGGCTTTGGAGCGCTTGCCGCAACTGCAATTCAAAAAGATGCTGCTTCGAAGTGGAGTAGATTTGAGCTTACTATGCCAGTTAAGAGAAGTGATGTTATAAAAGCGAGGTATATTTCTTTTTTATTGTTTATTTTAATCGGATTTATTTTAGCCGTTATGACTGTGGTTGTTCATGGTGTAACGATAAATGTCGTCTCGGGGGAGATGGTGGACTTTGAGCGTATTGGTTATGTGTTTACCTTTGGAGTAGCCTTCGCCCTCTCGATTCCAACATTTATGGTGCCTCTTGTCTTAATATTTGGTGCAGATAAAAATGAAATTCTTCTGTTTGTTTCTGCTGGAATTGGGCTTGCTTTATTTATTGGTAGCAGCGCTATTATAGCATTAAGCCTGCCGATAGAATATAATACTAATTTAATTTTCAGAGGAGGATATCTTCTGCTTAGCATAGTGATGCTCTCTATATCCTATCGAGTTTCGCTGATGATTTATAAGAAAAAAGAAATATAGAATTGCACAAAAACTAAATTATCTAAAAAAATAGGCGACCATTATGGTTGCCTATATTTATGCTTAATTTTTTTAAAAAATAAATACTCGCTCAAATTATTAACCTAAATAATTTGAGAATAACGAAACAGCGAGGTTTGTTTTGTTTTAGTGGTGTGAAGAATTAAAAAAATGATATCTGTTCATCTTTGGGGAATTTATAGATATAATTAAAAACTGCCTTTTCTCCATACAAAATCCCATTATCTTTGCAGAATTTTCGAGCGATTTTCGAGAGGGTTTTGCTGTTTTCGCTGCCGAGTCCGTAGCGACTACCAAACTTTCGTATATATTCTTTTTTTAGATTCGGGAAATGGGTATCGAGCATCTTATAAAAATACTCTCGGTTTCCGCTTCTAAGGGTCATTCCAAATCCAAAAGTCAAAATACCTTTAACGCGAGCCTCTTTGCAATAGTTTAAAATGCCTTCTAAATTCTCGGTTGTGTCATTTATATAGGGCAGGGTTGGAGTTAGCCAAACAACGGTTGGAATAGATTCATCTGCAAGAATTTTCAAAACTTCAAATCGTCTTTTAGTAGTGCAGACATTTGGCTCAAGTTTGCTACATAGCTTTTCATCATAGGTTGTGAGGGTCATTTGAACTACTACTTTTGTCTGTCGATTAAGCTCTCTTAAAATATCGATATCTCGCAAAACAAGATCGCTCTTTGTTAGGATAGCGGCACCAAACCCATATTTTAAAATAAGCTCGAGGGATTTTCTCGTATGCTGAAGATCTTTTTCAAGGGGGATATACGGGTCGGTCATAGCGCCTGTAACTATCATCGATTTCGCTCGTCGCTTT
Organism: uncultured Oscillospiraceae bacterium; assembly: GCA_964369635.1. Classification (GTDB taxonomy): domain Bacteria; phylum Bacillota; class Clostridia; order Oscillospirales; family Ruminococcaceae; genus CAYJGN01. The sequence continues at coordinate 18,198 of CAYJGN010000022.1, read as the reverse complement.
GAGAGCTCACTCTCAAGTAGGGTACAAGCGTTTGTTTTGACCTCGATATCTTCAAAACTATATGTTTTGCGATAAATTTCGCTGCGACTATCGCAATAGATGCAACCATGGCTGCAACCTCTATATAGATTCATATTGTTTTTCTGTCCTAATATACTTTTTGCAACAATCTCTTTGATAGTATCACCCCTATTTAAATATACTATTTTTAATTTAGTCGGTCAAGAGAATTTGTGCCTTTAAATATTCATCATATTGTAGTAAAATACTTATAGAATAAAATGAGGTGATAGTATGAGTGAATTTAATATAAGAGAAGCTAAAAGAGAAGATGCTGCAAAGATTTTGGATTTTATCAAAGCACTTGCTGTTTATGAGCGGATGGAGAGCGATGTTGTTGCAACAAAAGAGCTGATTTTAGAATGGGTATTTGAAAAAGAGATAGCGCGAGTTATATTTGCGAGCGAGGATGATGTTGATATTGGGTTCGCTCTTTATTTTCATAACTTTTCGACCTTTGTTGGGAGAGGCGGTATCTACCTTGAAGACCTTTTTATAACCCCTGAATATAGAGGTCGAGGTTATGGCAAAGCCCTACTTCGGCATATAGCGGAGGAGGCGGTTTCAAAAGGATGTGGTCGGGTTGAGTGGGCATGTCTTGACTGGAATAAACCGAGCATTGATTTTTATCTATCCCTTGGAGCAAAACCGCTTTCTGACTGGACGACATACAGATTAACAGGTGCAAAGCTTTCAGAATTTGCAAAGTAGATTTTGAGCGTTTATAATGCTATTAGCTGCGCTAATATAAACGCTTATTGTATTGGTTTACGGTTCGCCGCCGAGCGGCAACCGCCGCAAATACCTAATAAATAATTAAAAATGGGAGATGTGTTTATGGAGAAAAGTAAAGTATATTTTAGTGATATGAGGGCGCTACCTGGAACAAATTTATTGATTAAACTCGAAAAATTAATAAGAGAAGCGGGGATTTCAGATATTGATTTCACAGGGAAATTCGTTGCAATTAAAATTCACTTCGGTGAACCTGGCAACCTTGCGTTTTTACGTCCGAATTATTCAAAAGTTGTTGCGGATACTATAAAAAGTCTTGGAGGTAATCCGTTTTTAACTGATTGTAATACCCTTTATGTCGGTAGAAGAAAGAATGCCCTTGAACATATTGAGTCTGCATATGAGAATGGTTATTCGCCATTTTCAACTGGATGTCAGGTAATTATCGCAGATGGTCTTAAAGGGACAAATGAAACGCTTGTTCCAATAGATGGAGAGCTTGTACGAGAAGCTAAAATCGGAACAGCTATAATGGATGCAGATATAATAATATCCCTCAACCATTTCAAAGGCCATGAAGCAACAGGTTTTGGCGGTGCACTTAAAAATCTCGGTATGGGATGCGGAAGTCGTGCTGGTAAAAAAGAGATGCATTCATCGGGCAAACCGAAGGTCAATAGCCTGCTATGTAAGAAGTGTGGGCTATGTTCGAAAATGTGCGCCCATGATGCGATATCGTTTGGTCAAGATAAAAAAGCAATGATAGATAACGAGAAATGCGTTGGATGTGGAAGATGTATTGGAGCATGTGCATTTAACGCTATAGAAGTTGAGTGGAATTCATCAAACGATGACCTAAACAAAAAAATCGCTGAGTATGCAACTGCTGTTATAAAGGATAGACCGAATTTTCATATAAGTTTAATTGTTGATGTTTCACCTTATTGTGATTGCCATGCTGAAAACGATGCGGCGATTATCCCAGACGTTGGTATGCTTGCATCATTCGACCCTGTTGCCCTCGATAGAGCTTGTGCTGATCTTTGTAACAAAGAAATAGCTTATCACAATAGCTTTGTTGGTGATAAAGTTAAAGGTAATTGCGATTGCCATGACCACAAAGACCATTTCAAAGTTATGCATCCAACAACCAATTGGGAGGTATGTTTAACACATGCCAAAAAGATGGGAATTGGAACTGATGAATATGAAATGGTAGTTGTTAAATAGTTTTTATAGATTAGTTTTTGTGCGGCTTAATAACTCAGAAAAATAAATAAAAGGCTTGAACAGCACAAAATGCATCGTTCAAGCCTTTTTTTAATTAAAACTGCCATCCCATACTGGCATATTTTCAATATAAGCGCCATCGATAGCAGGTACATAATAAGTGCCATAGCTGCTGAGATTGAGCTCTATGTCTTTATATGATGGTAGCTCGATATAAAAGAGGTAGTAGGGGATAAAAACCAAAAGTTCGCTATCATTTCGATAAACAAGCTCGACTCTGCAAACTAAATTTCCGTCGGGTGCGATATTAGGCACTGTTGATATAAAGTTTCCTTGAAGAAGGAGAGTCTCTGCTTCATCGAGTGTTATAATAGGATAGCTTGCAATCGGCTCTAATATATCGGTTGTATATTTAACCGCTTTTGTAATGCTGCCATCTTCTGATACCATAAACCAAATATAATCAAACTTATAGTTAGTCGCTATATCAAATTCGCTCTCATCGCCCTCATAAATATAGATATCAAAACTCTGCTCACCATAAATATTATACCCCCCACCGCGAACGGCGATCTGCGGATTTACCATATCTATAAAGTCTGAAAAATTTGCGATTATATCTTCTGCCGATTTATATAGCTCATTTGGGTTTTCGTTTGAAGTGGGGGTGGCGACGATAGAATTATCAAACTCTACTGTCGTTTCAAGGGTGGTATCTACCGAGATTTTCATTCCATCGCTTTCGATATAGTACTCGGTTAAATTGAATTCTCCGACAGGGCCTATATGAATGCGCCCATCAGAAAGCTCTGTTATCTCCATATTATCGGGAATATCATAGCTCTCTTCTTCAGGGATAAAGGCGAGCTTATCGAGCGCCTCTGATATTTCTTCTTCTGTGTATGCGTTGTTTTGGATTATGATATTATCGGTATTAACTCCAAGTGACTGCGCTGTTTTAAAAAGAAGAGCTTGCATAGCTTGGTAATCGGGATTCGGCACGAGATAGAAGTTGCTTTTCGGGAATTTATTTGTATAAACGAAAAGCTCGTCTATCCCGTTCCCGTCAGCTATTGGATTTAGCATAGGTATCTCTGAAATATCATATGCTTTAAATCCCTCAAATCCCATCGAGCTTTGAAACTCATTTGGGACTACGATTAGCGGCAGATCGCTTTCGCTCTTAGGCATCATAAAAATCACTGCGGAAATCGCAATAATAAAAGATGCTGCGGCGATAAATGGAAATGACTTTATAACAGACTTTTTCTTATAACTTTCGCTCTCTATTATAAATTTATCATCTATTTTGCCTATTTTATCGAATAAATCTAAACCTTTCATATTATAATACCCTCGCTTTCAAAATGTTTTAGCAGTTTTTTGCGGCTTCGCATAAGAGATGATTTTACAAGACTCTCAGAAAAAGAATATTTTACCGCGATTTCAGATATCTTTTCTGCAAAGAAATAGCGACGAGTAAACAAAACTCTGTCACGAGGAGAAATATTCTCAAGATATCTGTTTATAGAGAGGGTTATCTCTCGCTCTTCAGTTAACTTCTCGGTGCTATCACCTGCAGGGATAGACTGCTCAAGTTCGGCTGTTATAGTAGTCAAGTTTACTCCTCTTTTTAAAGCATTTTTCTTTCGTATTACATCAATTGATAAGTTGCGGATGATTTTTGAGAGAAAAGAAAACAGATAGCTATAAGGTTTGTTTGGTGGGATATTATCCCATGCGGCGAGATATGTATCATTTTCAGCCTCTTTGCTATCTTGCTCATCTGCGGTTATTGCAACTGCTATGCGAAAAAGCTTCTCTCCATATAGGGTGGCGGTATCGGCTATTGCATCGGGATTTCGCGCAAGAAATGAATTGACTATAGTTTTATCGTTCATATTTTACCCCCTTCACCCTATATAACGCAAAAGAAATATAAAAGGTTGCATTTATTATAACATTTTATTTTGAAAAATTGCCCTTATGTATGAAAAGCTTTAGTCGTACAGATAGTACAAACTAAAGCTTTTTTAGGGTCGAGTATTTATTTGTTCTCAAAAATAAATATTGATAGTTTTATGCTTATAATATTTGCGATAATGGCACCACCGAGGATTATAAGAGAGGTGGGTGATATGGATGTTGCCATTAAATCAGGGAGGATATCCATTGTGAAGAGCGTATTACCGGTTATTAAAGTTGTACCGAAATAGCTTATTGCGATAAGCATAATTATCAAGAAAACTCTTGATTTCTCAACTCCGAGCTTGAAATTTAAAAATAGATTTATCGCTATAAAATAAAGGGTGCTTGAGAGGGCTAAAACAAACATATTTAAACTAAGAGCACTTTCGGTTTTTAAAACGATAGGGCCTAAAATCGTGCCCACCGCTATTAAAACGCCGCAAAGAGCAATCCCGATATATCCAAATATATATTTTGAGAGAACAATATCGCTCTTTTTTATCGGAAACATAATAGCAAGGTCGTTCCATTTTGAGCGCTCATCGTAGGAAAAAGCAGTTGAGGGGAGCATTCCGCCATAGAAAAAAGCGAAAAATGCAAGCGAGCCGCCGCTTGAAAGCGAGATAAAAACAATAAGCAAAAGAAATATTTTAAGATGCTTTGTTATAACGCTTATATCCTTTAGAATTAATCCTTTCATCTAAATACCCTCCCTTGCCATAAAAACAACTATATCTTCAAGCGTTGTTTTCTCGAGTTTAATGCTCTCGTTTATCATATTTTTATAAACAAGTGCATCATATCCATAAGCAGTTGTTTTCTTTGCGATAATAGCATCTTCTGGCAACGCTTCAAACTCATCGCTTTGGAGCTTGCAGATAGCATATCGCTCAAGTATAACATCTTTTTCCTCGCAGATAACAACTCTGCCGCGGTGCATAAATGTTATATAATCGCAAACCTTTTCAAGGTCGCTAATTATATGTGAAGAGAGAAGGATAGAATGATCTTCTTCTCTTGTGAAGTCGAAAAAGACATCTAAAATCTCATCGCGCACCATAGGGTCAAGGCCGCTTGTTGCTTCATCGAGGATAAGAAGCTTTGGGTGGTGGGATAAAGCGATAGCTATTGCAAGCTTCATCTTCATACCCCTTGAAAAATCTAAAAACTTTTTGTCGGTTGGCAGTGAGAATCTGCTCAAAAAACTATTAAAAAGCTGGCTATCCCAATTTGTGTAGATATTTTTCATTATATTTTCAATTGATTTAATAGTTAAAACTTCGGGGAAATAAGCTTCATCGAGAACTACCCCGATATCCTGCTTAATCTTGCTCATCTGCGGTGAGCGGTTATCGCATGATAAAACTTTTATCTCACCGCTATCTCGCGTGATAGCATCCATAATAAGCTTGATAGTTGTGCTTTTCCCAGCACCATTCTCACCAACAAGGCCCATAATCGTTCCTGTTGGAAGGGAAAAAGAAACATCGCTCAGTGTAAAATCGCGATAACTTTTTGAAAGATTTTTAATCTCAATTGCATTCATAATTAAACTCCATTTTAAGTTTTAGATAAATAATATCAACATTGCTAATACACTAAAAATTCACCTGTTTGACGCGGATACATGGCTTTTTGTATCTGCTAAATAGCGGTAAATCTTGCGGTCAAGGCAAGCCTTGACCCTGCAATCTCACTTTTAGGTTTTTATGATTTTGAGGCAGAAATGGTATCAAAATCTACAATCCAATCAAAACAAAATACAAATAATATCTCAGTTTTCTGCCTTTAAAGAATTTTTTCATCATAGAAAATATCAAAAATTTCAATGATTTCATCTTTTGAAAGGCTGATAGAGCGGGCAAGCTTTGCGGCTTTTGCAATACTCTCTTCAATCTCCTTGATAGCCGCTTCACGCATCATCTGCTTGTTTTTTTGCGCAACAAAAGAACCTTTTCCTGCCAATGTGTAGATAAATCCATCCCGCTCAAGATCATCATATGCGCGTTTTGTCGTGATTACGCTTATCTTCAAATCTTTAGCAAGTGAGCGGATAGAGGGGAGAGGGGAATTGCTATCTATCTCTCCTCTTATTATTGCTGATTTTATGCTGTCGTAAATCTGGGAATAGATAGGTGTACCATCAGAATTGCTAATTATAATTTTCATATATGAACTCCATAACTGTATATACGTTATATACACAGTATACACAGTGAGAATGGTTTTGTCAACAGTAAAAATAAAAAAACAGATGCAAAATAATCTGCACCTGTTTTAGTTATTATTTTTTGCTATGGTCGAGTAACATTTGCCACTTCAATCCCTAAAATGCTATATGTATACTGAAAGATATAATATCCTCCATCTTGAAGCTCACCGTGAAGCTCTATTAAATACCCAAGACCATAATAGCTTCCACTGCCGCCGTCGTCAGCTGTTTGAGATAAGGTGAATATAGGTTTTTCAAAGGTTGAAACTCTAAAAAAATCAAATAAACCTATCGATATAGATAATGTTGCAACAATGGATATAATAGCTATTATAATTTTAGACTTTTCATAGATGATCCTTAACATGCTAATCTACAACAATGGTGCCGCCCCATTCAACAACTGTAAACCCATCTCTCTCAAATGTTGCAAGCTGCTGCTGCTCAATTTCGAAAAATGAGTCGAGCGGTTTATATGCCATAAAGATACGAAGAATACTATCTGGCTGCGGGGTTATCTCAAGTTTTGCATTTTCGGTATAAACACTGTCTTGAAATGAGATCAAGTTGTATTCGTTGTTTATCATAAGCGGTACCCAATAGACGATAAACTCGTTATATTCGTGCGGTAGTAGTCCCATATATTCGAGTTTTTCGCGCAAAAACTGCTCAGTATCATCGCCCGCAACAACAAATCCACTGCTCATATCATAAGAGACATCGCTCGCACCCTCCCAGAAAAGGTATGAATACTCATCGCCATTATGTAGGATTTTTCCATTAGGGTCTGCGAGTACCGTCCAGCCATCATTATAGGTAGGGTATGTATAGGTGAGGGTGCCACCGTATTCGAGCGTTACATTGATTTCCAAAATATCTTCTGGATATAGATAGATAACCGGCTTTGCATCAACGCCTATATCAGGGTCTGTTGGCTCCGGTGAATCTTTATCGGTACAGCCGTTTAAAATAAATAATACGGCCATCAATAATAATAAAACCCTCTTCATAAAACCCTCCTATAATTTAAGACAGCATTTTAATAGAAATATTTCAGCTATTTTTTCTCTTCGGTGAAGTGACGAAGGCATGCAGGTGGATATGCGCCTGTTTTATGCGCAGCAACGCACTCGCAACATTTTCCATGACGTGGACATACGGTATTAGTACATGGGCAATACTCTTTGATTTCAGCTATTTTACATTCCATAATAAACTCCTTTACAACTGTTTATAACTTACAAGATAATTATATCAGGTTATTTATGCAAATTCAATAAGTTAGCCTACTATAACTGTCATAAAATAAAAAGCAAAGCAGTAAATCTGCTTTGCTTTGTTGAAAGTTAATTAAGCTTTATGATATATCATTGCTTATTAGTTGTCATACTCAGGATTTCTGGGCTGTCAGAATAGCCGCTAATGGTCGGGTTATGCAGCTCGTTCCAGACGCTTGTCGCTGAGAGCATTAGCACATAAGGATTCATTATAGCCGACATGAAAGTATCAGCTAAAATATCAAAACTTGTGATATCAGCTGCGGTAAGGCCGAAATATCCGAGTATTGGCATGATGATCGAAAGAGCGATATTTATCCAAAAACATGGATTTTTCGCACGTATTTTTAAATTTATCTTCATTTGTATCTCCTATCGCTATATAGTATCACAGAGATTTTTAATCTCACTAACCACTGATTTCAATCTATCTATCTCTCCATTAAGCTCTAATATTTCCGCTTTTAGAGTTTCGTTTTGAGTTTTAAGCTCATTGCAATCTTCCACTTCATCAAAGATTGGATTTATCGGAACTATTAATTTTTCTGCCGCATCTATAAGGATAATCTGGCTACTGGCAGGAGCTTTGGCAGTTGTTATAAATCCATCGAGGTTTTCCGTTATTTCAAGGTTTAAATCAGCACACAGAGCTGTAAAAAAATTAATATCGCCAGTTGAAGCAAAGCCTATTTTCAAAACAGTAGCTTCTTCACTAAAGGGTTTTGTAGCTTCCTTTTGTCCGTTGAGACCAGCTGCTCTTATAACTTCTGGATAATCCCTATATGAGATATTGAGGTCAGTATTGCCAACTATGCCATCAACTGCTCCAGTTGAGCTATACTGCCATATTCCATAGCTGCCATCATATCCAACATAACCCCTGTAATCTGCAACCCATAAATCATAATCTTGAAGAGAGCTCATATCAAGATATGCAGAGAGGAAATATGTGTAGCTGTATAGCATTGCATAATAGCTATTTGCCTCTATTTCTTCAAGAAAAGCTTTGCATATTTGAGTGTTTAAATCTCTACTGAATCCAGAATAGAGCTCAGCATCTTCAAAATCGAATATAACAGGGTATAAAAGATTATAAGGCTCTATAAAACGAAGAACCTCACCTGCAGCAATTTTTGCAGCTTCAGGAGTTTTTGCATAACTATACATATAAACGCCGATATCAATTCCAGCGGCAGCAGCGCCTTGCATATTCTTATCAAAAAAATTATCAAACCCCGTTGTTATAAGACCGTCATAGCCGCACCAACCAACTCTGATAATAGCAAACTCATAGCCATCAGCTTTTACTTTTTTCCAGTCGATGTCCCCTTGAAATTTAGAGACGTCGATTCCTTTAATTTCCACTAAATCACCTCATTTATTAGAGAGACGAATAAACACCACTCTTAGTTTCATTCTATGCAGCTTTAGCAAAGTTCGAGACCAATAGATAAAAATATTTTGTAAATAATTTTTTCTACACTGCGATTATTTATAAAGCTGCATTTCAGCCTTGTCCGCCCTATTTGAGTTGCAAGAGCAGACAGCTAATCAATATTAGTGTCCAAATGCATAAATATTTCTTAAGTAAGAATTACTTTGCAACTATATAAAAAGATGATATAATAGTTATAAAAAAACAGGAGAGAAAATCATGAATTTAGCTGAATGTTATAAGTTATTATCAGAAAACACAACCGAACCTTATCTGCTTTTGCATGCAAAGACTGTTAGTGAAGTTATGGGAGTTTTTGCAAAAGAATGCGGTGAGGACGTCGAATATTGGAAAAAAGTTGGTCTGCTCCATGATATAGATTTTGAAAATCATCCAGAAGAGCACTGTAAAGTAGCACCTTCGATACTTCGCGATAATGGGTTTGATGAGCAGTTTATCCATGCGGTAGTGAGCCATGCGTATGGAATTTGCAGCGATGTTGAACCAACGGCTTATATGGAGAAGGTGCTGTTTGCAATAGATGAGCTAACCGGTATAATTCATGCGGCAAGACTTATGAGACCATCAAAAAGCTGCAAGGATATGGAACTTAAAAGCTTGAAAAAGAAGTTTAAAGATAAAAAGTTTGCAGCTGGATGCAGCAGAGAGATTATATCTAAAGGGGCAGAGATGCTTAGTATAGATTTAAATCTTCTTTTGGAGAAAACGCTAACTGCTATGGCGCAAACTGAAGATGCTATATTAAATTAAGATAGAAACAATGCGGATAAAAATTGTTTAACCAAAAAATTTACCTCGATTTTACATTATAATTCATAGCGTTTTACAAAATAAAGTTATAATTTTTTAGAAAAAAACTTTCTTGGTACATTTTTTACCAAGAGTTTACATAAAAATGATGGTAGAATTATTGGCATAACATAAGAAAGGTATTGGTGTAAAGATGAGGAATAAATTTGATATACAGTTAATGGAGTTATCAAATAAACTTATAACGATGGGGAGCTTGATTGAAACAGCAATTGCGTCTGCTTCAAAATCACTAACCCTTAAAGACAGAGAGCTTGCGCTAAGTGTTATTGAGAAGGATGACGAAGTTGACCAGTATGAGAAAGATATAGAGTCTTTTTGCTTAAAACTTCTACTATCACAACAACCTGTTGCAGGAGACCTAAGACTTATTTCTTCTGTGCTAAAAATAATCACCGACATGGAGCGAATTGCAGACCAGGCATCTGATATATGTGAGATATCACTGCATCTGTATGATAAAGAATATATTAAGAAACTTGAAAATATACCGCTAATGGCTGAGGCGACTGTTAAAATGGTTACCGATTCTATTGATTCGTTTGTTAAAAAAGATTTAGCAGTAGCAGAGCAGGTTATCGAAAATGATGATATAGTTGATGCGTTGTTTGTTAAAATTAAGAATAATCTAATTGATCTAATAGTTAAAGACGCAAATAATGGCGAGCAGGCGCTTGACCTATTGATGGTTGCGAAATACTTCGAGAGAATAGGAGATCATGCCTCTAATATAGCTGAGTGGGTAATTTTCTCGCTTACAGGTGAGCATAAATACAAGAAGGTTGTAAATGGATAAAATTTATATTGTCGAAGATGATAAGAGTATTCGCGATATGGTGGTTTATGCTCTAAAGTCCTCGAATTTCGAGGCTTTAGGGTTTGAATCTGCAGATGATTTTTACAGTGTTTATAATTCGGACAAGCCAAACCTTGTAATACTCGATATTATGCTTCCAGGCGAAGATGGAATGGCTATTTTGCAGAAAATTAGAACAATTGATAAGGCGATACCAGTTATAATGCTCACTGCAAAAACAGCTGAATTTGATAAAGTTTTAGGGCTTGATGCAGGCGCTGACGATTTCATATCAAAACCATTTGGAATATTGGAGCTTGTCTCAAGGATAAAGGCAGTGCTTCGTAGATATAGCTCTCAGCAAGAGGGTGACTTATCGCATAACGGAGTAACTATTGATAAACTGCGGCACCTTGTTAAGGTTTTTGATGAGAATATAACTTTGACAAACAAGGAGTTTAAACTTCTCTGCTACCTTATAGAAAATAAGGGGATTGTTCTCTCGAGAGATAAAATTCTCTTTTCGGTTTGGGGATATGAGTATGAAGGGGAGAGCAGAACAGTTGATATGCATATAAAAACCCTTCGCCAAAAACTTGGAAGCAAAGGTGAGATAATAGAAACTGTCAGAGGTGTTGGTTATAAAATAGGCGAATAAAGCTCTATGTACGAGGTGAGTTTTCTATGAAGAGGAGTATAGCGAGCGACGATTGTGGGAATGAACTGCAGGTTATCGAGTGTGATAGCGGGAGTGAATTTGAAGATATTATGGACGAGCTTGCTGTTTTGGAAAAAAGAGGCGAGATAAGATTTCACAAGATGCACGCTTTAAAAGATATAACAACAATCTACTACTATAAAAACAAATATACGACAAGAGACCTTGAAAAGAAGACTACAATATTGGTTTAAGTATTTTTTATTAGAATTTAAATAAAGGTGGAAAAAATGAAGCTACGTAGCAGAATTTATTTTAGTATCTGGATATCTATAATGGCGCTTTGCGTTATTGTTTTAGCAGGTGTGTACATAGTTTATGGGCGTTCACTTGAGAGCAGTATGCGAACAGAGACCCTTGCAAAAGCTGAAATTTTAGCCGTTTCAATTAATATGTCTGATGACCCGATAAGCTATCTTGATAGTATAGGTTATGAGAGCAGTTTTAGGATTAGCTATATTTCGCCAGATGGCACGGTGCTCTATGACAGTTATGCAGATGAAGAAGAGATGGAAAACCATGCTGATCGTGAAGAGATAATTGAAGCTCAAGAGGACGGATATGGATTTGGTGTTCGCGACAGTGCAACAATTGGACATAGAACATTTTATTCAGCTATTTTAGATGAAGATGGGAATACTGTTCGAGTTTCGCAAACAGCGGCAACAGCATCTGCAATACTATTTGATTTATTTCCATTTATAATTATTCTTATTTTAATAACTCTTGTTATCTGTTTTGTTATTTCGAAAGTTATGACAAATAAAATAATAGCCCCGCTTAACAATGTTGATTTTAATAAAAAAGATGTTATCTATTACGATGAGCTTTCAGGGTTTATGCAAAAAATTCGCGATCAGCGCCATGAGATAGAAGAGAAAAGCCGTGACCTTGAGAGCAGTAAAAGCACTGCGGATACAATAGTTAAGAATATGTCGGAGGGAGTTTTGCTCCTCGATGATGCAGGACATGTTATACTGTCAAACGATAGCGCGCTCGAGCTGTTCAACTTTAAAGGAGATTGTCATAATAAAAATATATTTGAAATAAGCAGAAATCCAAAGATTATTGCAGCTTATAATGCCATTAAAGAAGGCGAGAGTATTCATGAGCTTTTGGAGATTAACGGAAGGGTTTACAATGTTATAACGAGCCCTGTTGAAAATGAGGGCGGTGGCATAATACTATTTATAGATATAACCGATAGAGCGAAAGCAGAGAGGCTTCGCCGCGAGTTTTCTGCAAATGTTTCGCATGAGCTTAAAACGCCGCTAACATCTATTAAAGGCATTGCAGAGATGCTGCTTGGCGGAATGGTAAAAGATGAGGATAGGCTTCATTTTATTCAGAATATAAAGGACGAAACAGATAGGCTGATTGATCTTATCGCCGATATAATCAAACTATCATCACTTGATGAGCAGAATACCGATATCCCAACAGAGGAATTTAATATAACAACCCTTGTGAAAGAGGCTGTAAAAAATCTTGAGATTAAAGCGAATGAAAAAAATGTTTCGATTGATGCTTCAGGTGAAGATCTGTTTTTGCTTGGAAATCCACAGCTTATATATGAACTTGTCTATAATCTAACCGATAATGCTATAAAATATAATAAAATCGGCGGCGAGGTAACTATTCGGGTTTTTGATAAAGATGATAGAATACATCTAACATTTAAAGATACTGGAATTGGAATATCAAAAGAGCAGATAGATAGGATATTTGAAAGATTTTATAGAGTTGATGAGTCTCGAAACAAAAAAACAGGAGGCACAGGCCTTGGATTGTCTATCGTTAAGCATATAGTTGAGCGTCATGGTGGATTTATACATACCGAGAGTGATATAGATGTTGGAACGACTATCGAGATTGTGCTATAAAAATGCATAGAGCTTAATTTGTTAGCTTTCTAAAATATTAAACTAAAAATGCTCTTGACCGAATAAAATCGGTTGAGGGTTTTTTTATCTATAATTGATATCCTCTGAATTTGCAGATTTATTGCGTCTATTTAGCTGTTTGAATTTTTGAAGTTTACAAGCGATTATAGCGTTATCTTTGTGAATTTATAGTTTGTTTACAATTTGCTTTAAAATTGATAATGTTTTTTAGTTATTTCGGATTGAATATATTAGTTGAGTAATATATAATAAAAGGAAAGTTGTGAAGAAATAGATAGGGGATTATTATGAAGTATAATATTTTAGGGCGGACTAATCTTCAGGTAGCGGCAGTTTCATTTGGTGGAATTCCAATTCAAAGGGATTCTGCTGAAAATACGATGGAAATTGTCGATAAATTAGTGGGCTACGGGATGAATTATATCGACACCGCAAGATCATATACGGTTTCAGAAGAATTTTTAGGTGCCGCGATTGAGGGGCGGAGAGAGAAGTTTATTATAGCGACTAAAAGCATGGCGAAAGATTATGAGAGCATGAAAAGTGATGTGCAGACGAGCCTTAATAACCTTCGCACCGACTATATAGACATCTATCAATTTCATAACTTGAAAGTCACTGATTTAGAAACTGTTTTTTCGGAAAATGGAGCATATAGAGCGCTAAAAGAGGCGAAAGGAAACAAGCAAATCGGATTTATAGGTGCAACTTTTCATAATATTGATGCACTTAGCAAGATTGTTGATGAATATAGCGATATTATAGATGCCGTTATGTTCCCATATAATATCGTTGAGGTTCATGGCGAAGAGGTGCTTTTAAAAGCGAAAGAAAAGGGAATAGCGACTATTGCGATGAAACCTTTAGCTGGCGGAAATTTAGATGATTATGATTTAGCGCTTCGATTCGTTGCAAATAGCAAGGTTATTGATGTTCAGATTCCAGGAATGGGAAACTGCGAAGAGGTTGATAAAAATGCGAAGGTTTGGCTGAATTTAGCACCGCTCACCAAGGAAGAGGAAGAAAAAGTTTTAAAGATTCGCAAAGAGCTTGGGGATGAATTTTGCAGAAGATGCGGATACTGTTTACCTTGCACGGTGGGTATTGATATACCATCAAATTTCCTTTTTAGAAACTACCTTATTAAATACGAAGGGCTTGAAGGGTGGTCAAGGGCGAGATACCAATCCCTAAAGGTAACTGCTAAAGATTGCATTGAATGCGGCAGTTGTGAGGGAAGATGTCCATATAATCTGCCGATAATTAAGATGCTAAAAGAAGTTACTACCGCATTTGGCGAATAAATTTATTTAATAAGCTTCCATCTTTAAAAAATATTTTCATATGCAATATTAAACCGCACGGAAATAATTTGCCTTTGAATAATTTTTAAAAATAAAATAGCCAGCTCTTGCAGAAGCTATGCAAAAACGGCTATTTTGACAGATTATCTTTAAATTTAATTTTTTTGGGAACTAATAATAAAACAAAGAGGCTTTCACAGATTGATTGTTGATTAAAAAATCTTCTCTCACTGCGAAGGCCTCATTTATTGCCTTCCGCTCTTTTGAGAGAAAAGCATTTTTTATCAGCTATCAGACTTATGTTTGATGCTGATGTTATTATAATACCCTCTTCAAAAAAATTTATTCAAAACTAAACTGGAAAATTATTCCAAAGTTTCAATTTCAAGAGTTGTATCCTCAGTAAAGAGGTTTATAAGATTATTAGTATTAACAGTTTCTCGGCGTCCGTCGGTATGCGAAAAATGCATAATGTCGTCTTCTGTTTTATCGAGGGTAAAACCGCGGTAGTCCATATATCGGATAATAGCATCAACCTCATCGGTGTTTTGATAGCTTCTTGTTAGGTAGTATGGGGTGAAGAAGATGGGCATTGCATCTCCGTCATTAAAAGCCATAACCATAAGGCTGTATAGATTAAGTCCAACAGGTATAATAATTGCGCCCAGTAAAATGGCGATAGCTATGCTCTTTGCTTTTGTGAGAAATTTATTCATCGTCGAACAACCCCATTGACAGGTATCTACTGCCGCTGTCCGGAAGAATTACAACGATATTTTTCCCGTTAAACTCTCCTGAATTTGCAAGCTCTATTGCTGCTGAGATTGCGGCACCTGAAGAAATTCCGCAAAGAAGTCCTTCTTTTTTCGAGAGAAAGTTTGCATATTTCTTTGCGGTTTCAAAGTCAACTGTTAAAACCCTGTCAACAACATCAGGGTTATAGTTTTTCGGGATGAAATTCGCGCCAATTCCCTGAATTTTATGAGCTGCCGCTCGACCCTCTGTTATAAGTGGGGATTCTTTCGGTTCAACTCCAACAGTTAAAATATTTGCAACCTTTTCCTTAAGATATTCGCTACAACCCGAAAGGGTGCCCCCTGTTCCTATTGTTGCAACAAATGCTGCGATATCGCTACCTAAATCTTCAAAAATTTCGGGTCCTGTTGTTTTGATATGCGCATCTGGGTTTGCTTTGTTTTCAAACTGCGATGGTATATATGAATTTTTATATTCACCCGCAAGCTCTTGCGCCTTTTTTATAGCACCGTTCATTCCGTCAGCTGGCTCTGTTAGAACAACCTTGGCTCCATAAGCTAAAAATAGCGAAATCCTCTCTTTAGACATAGAAGAGGGCATCGTAAATATTGCTTGCATCGAATGATAAGCGCAAGCCATAGCAAGCCCTATACCGGTGTTCCCACTGGTCGGCTCTATAATAACGGTATTTTTATCTATAACACCTTTATCAAAAGCATCGTTTAGCATCTCTAAAGCAGCTCTGTCTTTCACCGAGCCGGTAGGATTTAAATATTCAACCTTTGCATAGATATTTGCCTTTAAGTTATATTCATCTTTTAGTTTTGCAAGATTTATCAGCGGAGTATTTCCGATTGTTTCTAAAACATTATTGTATATAGCCATTAAATCACCTCGAAACAATTATAGCAAAGTTTTCTTTTTCGTACAATATATCTTTTTTGAAAAATATATTTATGCATATTGACAAATTATGAATTTTGTGCTACAATTCTTGTAAAGTAAATGAGCTTTACAAAATAAGTCGAAAGGATGATGTCATTTGGAAAAAAATATCGAAATGGCAATGTTACTTGATATATATGGCGAAGTTCTGACCGAAAAACAAAGAGATGTGGTCGATCTCTATTATAATGAGGATATGTCGCTCGGAGAAATAGCGCAGAATAGCGGTATAACAAGGCAAGGTGTTCGCGATTTTATTAAAAGAAGTGAGATAACGATGACCGAGCTTGAAGAAAAACTCGGGCTTGTTGCGAAATTTAATAGTAGCAAAAGACTTCTGGCTGAGATGAGTGATAATATTGAGTTTATTGAAGAGTATAATTCAAAATATGTTAGTGCACCTCAGATAAAGGATTGGACAAACAAAATTAAAAATTTAGTTGAGAGACTTGAGGATAATTTCTAAGGGAGAGAGTTAATGGCATTTGAAGGATTAACGGGTAGACTATCTGCTGTTTTTAAAGGTCTTAAAAACAAGGGTAAGCTAAACGAGAACGATGTTAAAACGGTTATGCGCGAAGTGCGTCTGGCGCTTTTAGAAGCAGATGTCAACTTCAAAGTTGCAAAGCAGTTTATAGCAGACGTGACTGAGGCTTGCGTTGGCGAGAGAGTTATGGAGAGCCTAACGCCCGCTCAGCAGGTTATAAAAATAGTTGATGAAAAGCTAACAGAGCTTATGGGTGGCGAGAATGCAGGACTTTATATCCCATCAAAACCTCCTGGCATAATTCTTATGTGTGGTCTTCAGGGTAGTGGTAAAACAACCCATGCTGCAAAGCTCTCACATATGCTAAAAGGGCGCGGGCATCGTCCTCTTCTTGTAGCTTGTGATGTTTATCGTCCAGCGGCAATAGATCAGCTCCATGTTATGGGTGAGCGAGCAGGAGCTAAAGTTTACGATGAGGGTCAAGGTGACCCTGTGCAGATAGCGAAAAACGGACTTGCATATGCAAAAGATTACGGACATGACGTTGTCATCTTCGATACGGCAGGACGTCTTCATATAGATGAAGCTCTCATGGGAGAGCTTTCGGCGATAAAAGAGGTAGTGAAACCGCATGAAACGCTACTTGTCATAGACTCTATGACAGGACAAGATGCTGTTAATGCCGCTGAAGCATTTAACAATGCTATTGAAATTTCAGGTGTTATTCTAACAAAACTCGATGGTGATACAAGAGGCGGTGCCGCTATATCGGTTAGAGCTGTTACCGGAAGACCTATAAAATTTGCGGGTATTGGCGAGAAGATAGAGGACCTTGAGGTTTTCTATCCCGACAGAATGTCGAGCCGAATTCTCGGTATGGGTGATGTTCTTTCGTTTATCGAGAAAGCTCAGCAGAACTTTGATGAAAAAGAAACAAAAGAGCTTGAGCGCAAATTCAATGAGAATAAGTTTGACTTAAATGATATGTTAGTGCAACTTGAATCGATAAATAAGATGGGGAGTTTAGATCAAATTCTCTCGATGATTCCAGGTGGTAGTAAGGTTAAAACGACTGGGAATGAGCAAGAGGGTATAAAGAAAACTCAGGCGATTATCCACTCGATGACAAGCAAAGAGCGCGAGAAGCCAAAGGTTATAAACCCATCGCGAAAAAGGCGTATTGCTGCTGGTAGTGGAACCGAAGTTCAGGATGTGAACAAGCTTTTAAAGCAGTTTGAGCAGATGCAAAAGATGATGAAGAGCTTTAAAAAGAGCAAAGGCAGAGGGTTTAAGATTCCCGGAATGCCGTTTTAAATGATTATAACCCCAAAAGGGTATAATAAATAGTGGATAGGTGCAAAAGTCGTAGTGAGAAATTAAATGTTAAGATTATTGCTATATCTCTTAAGTGATAGATTGAAATTTTAAGTTACCCTTAAAGTTTTGATATTTATAGAGTATGTAGCTATTACATTACTTATAATTCGATATTCACTGTAAGGTGCGTTGTGCTTACCTAAAAAGTAAATTGTGGGAGGTG
>CAYJGN010000021.1:0-33245 GCA_964369635.1 uncultured Oscillospiraceae bacterium | reverse complement strand
CTGCCCAGAAAGTAAGATTAAATTATGAAAGCGGCACACTTACCGGTAAAATTGATTTTAAAAATACGAACTATCCGATGGTAATAGGCACTGACGCCACCATAACTGGTGGTATCAGCACCTACGGCGATGTTACAGTTAAAGGTACTGTGAGCGGTAATGTTTCTGCTATAAATGGCACCGCTGATATAAGCGGTACGGTGAACGGCACTGTTGCAGCAAGCGGTAACATCACCGTAAGTGGCACGATAAACGGCGATGCAAGCGCCGTAGTAGGAACTATAAAACTCACCCCCACAGGTATGGTTACAGGCTCGATGACCCCCGTGCCTTCCTCAAACGTAGTAATTGATAATCCCGCAGGTGGAACATCTGTAAATCTTATATATAATCAGTACTATCCCATCACTACTGCAGATACAGTAGGCACACCGCAAAGTGCGGCGCCTACCGCAGGCGGGTATATCCGCCTAACCACAGACGGCGCAAAAAATATAGTAGAGGTTAATAATATCGATACTCACCTAAGGCATCAATATATTATTGCTGACGGCAGTGGCTTGCCGCTGGAGATATACGCAGTAGGCACAGTAAATTTGCTACTCGGCATTTCACACGATATGGCTATCACTATGACGGCGGCTTCCGGTGGAGAACTGATAAGCAATATAAACACAACCGGCACCTTTACCATGCAAAGTGGCGGGATTACAGCGATTGCTGATGTCACTGGAAGATTCGGATCGGTTGTTGTAAACGGTATAAATGCCAATGATATTATTATAAATGATGGTGAGATAAGAGCTTTAGGTGCCATGTTATTAGGTGCGGGCACGACTTTTGAGCCGGCGCTTAGTGTGAAACCCACTATAAACACACCGTCAGGCATGACGGTAAAGATTATGGTCGCTCCAAACACTAATGTTACACCGGTAGAGGTAGCAGAAAGCTCAGATTACCATCTGAACAATGCTGTACAAATAAGCTTCGAGGCAATTCCTGCGCCAACACCCGTGCCAACAAACCCTGCAATCTCACCTGCCACAGGGGTTTACAATTAATAGAGTGTTGTAGTGTTTTTTGCGTTTATTGCAAAACGAATTCGGACTTTTTAACTAAAACAAGAGATGAAAAACTTCGCCTTAAGACGGGGTGCTCATAAGGGTATTTTATTTCAAAGTTTTGATTTAATTTATCCTGTTATATTGTAGGGTCAAGGCTTGCCTTGACCGCGAAGTTTACACAGGTTTGGAGGACATGACAAGCCATGAACTCTTGCCGAATTGTCGTGGCGCTTGCTGTTGCTTCGCTCCACTCTGTTCGGCGGCGCCTCGCTCACTTCGCTTTATCCGCCGCTGGCAGCGTTCAGTCGTTCACCCTACATAATACCTTTTAAATTTATGAAGTTTAGCGATAATAAAAATCCGCCCAAATGGCGGATTTTTATTCGTTTATATCTAAACTTATAAATTAATAAATTTCTTTATGAGTACCCGCCTTATACAGTGATTTTTTATTTTATACAAATAACGCAAAAAAGAGCATATGAACTTTCGTTCATATGCTCTTTTTGATGCAAAATATTAAAAAATATTTAAATTAACTAAATTGCTGCAATAGCTTCAAGCTCTAAATGCTCTTTGTCGCCAAAACTGCCACAAGGGATAATAGCTCTTGCTGGTTTGTGGTCGCCAAAAAACGCTTTATATGCGGCATTAACCTCTTCCCAGTAATCCATATTAGATATAAAAATAGTTATTTTCACAACATTCGAAATATCGCCGCCAGCCGCTTCAATAATAAGCTTCATATTGCTAAGTGCAGTTGTTGCTTCACCTCCGATAGTATCAGCGACTTCGCCCTTGCTATAATCATATCCTGTTTGCCCTGAAACGAAGAGAAAACCATTATGCATAACTCCGTGGCTATAATGCCCTGCAGGCATTGGTAGTTTGTCTGAAAATATCTTTTCCATATTTAGCTCCTTTTGTTTTTTTATTTCTATTAAATTATAGTGGAAATATTAATTTAATGCAATAGAAATTTTGTCTATATATGTAAAAAACTCTTTTAAAAAAGCTGAATATTAGGTATAATAAATGGATACGGAGGACTTTAATTATGAATTGGAAAAAAATTAAAATCGAAACTGTGAGTGAGATGATAGACCCGCTTATTGGAATGCTTACCGATTTTGGAATAACAGGCTTTGAAATAGAAGACCCGACCGACTTTAACTCGTTTTTAGAGGAGCGTCCGATACACTGGGACTACCTCGATGAAACGCTTGACGAGCTTTTGGAGGGTGGATGCTTTCTCTCTTTCTATTTAAGCGATACGATAGAAGGTGCGGAAACGCTAAGCGCAGTTAAAAGCTACCTCGCCGCTCTGCCAGATGAGTTTGGCAGTTTGACGCTAACTTTTGATGAGATAGCTGATGAAGATTTTCAAAATAACTATAAAAAATACTTTAAAACCTTCAAACTCGGCGAGAGGCTTGTTATAAAGCCGAGCTGGGAAGATTACGATGCAAAAGAAGGGGAGGTCGTTATCGAAATAGACCCTGAGCTTTCATTTGGAACAGGGGATCACCATACCACCCAACTTGTCCTAAAAGAGCTTGAGAGACGTGTATCTGCAGATATGAAGTTTTTAGATATCGGGTGCGGAAGCGGTATTCTCGCTATGGCTGCTCTTCTGCTCGGTGCAAAATCAGCTATTGGAATTGATATTGATCCCGTTTCAATTAAAACCTCAAATGAAAATATCAAAAGAATAGGTATGACTGATAGCTTTGAGGGGATTGTTGGAAATATCACCGAGGACGATGAGATAATAAGACGAATCGGGAGCGGATATCCGCTAATAGCTGCAAATATAATCGCCGATATTATCATCATTTTAGCACCAACACTTTATAAACTATTAGGCGAAAATGGAGTTGTTATTACATCAGGTATAATCGATGAGCGATGTGATGATACAGTTTTAGCGCTTGAAAAAGCAGGGCTTTCGATAGTTAGCATAGAGCGGCAAGGTGGATGGTGTGCTGTTGTTGCGGCAAGGAAATAGCTTTAGCAGAAGAGATGTTTTTGCTTTAAGTAACTAACGGGTAAAGGTAATATGAGCATAGTTTGGCAGGTTTTGCGTACCGCCCGCTCCAAACGCGCAGAGCGCGTTTGGAGGGCGAACTTCGTTCGCCCCGGCAATTTGAAAATTGCCGGGCGGGCGCCGTGAACAAACGAAGAAACTCAGACACCGCGAACAAACGAAGAAAAACTATCTGAACGACAGCACCGTATCCCCTCCAATAAAACTTTGAGAACTCAAACGACCTTGATAGCTATAAAGTATTATAACTTTAGATAAAACCAATCAGTAAAAGTAAATGCAGATTGCAGATAATGGGAATTTCGCATTAAAAGGAGAGAAAAGAAACTATGCCAAAATTTTTCTACAATAGCGAGATAGAAAACGAACTTATTCTTGAGGGAGAAGATGCTCATCATCTAACCCGTTCATTGAGGTGTAAAGTAGGTGAAACGGTGACGATATGCGATGGGGTTGGTACCGACTATATCTGCGAAATAACTGAAATTGAAAGTGAGCGTGTTCATCTCTCGGTTATAACAAAAACAGCCTCGCTATCAGAAGCGAATATTGATATAACCCTCTATCAATGCTACCCGAAAAGCGATAAGCTCGACCTTGTGGTGCAAAAAGCGGTAGAGCTTGGGGTGAAGAGGATTGTTCCTGTTATTTCACAAAACTGCATCGCAAATCCCACAGGTAAAAATACCGAAAACAAAATAGAGCGATTAAATAAGATAGCCCTTGCAGCGGCAAAGCAATCGGGGAGGAGCTATATACCGATAGTCAGTCCGATAGTTTCATTTGAAGAGGCAATAGCGCAGATGTCCTCTGATGATTTGGCTTTGATGTTTTATGAAAAAAGCAAGAAACCTCTTAAAAAAATTCTGTCGGAGAATAACTTTTTGAGCATATCTATTTTAGTCGGTCCCGAGGGTGGTTTTTCTGTTGTTGAGGTCGAGAAAGCAAAGGCAAAAGGGATAAAAAGCTGCTCACTCGGCCCTCGAATTTTAAGATGCGAAACTGCTCCGATAGCGGCGATATCGGCTATAATGTACGCTACTGATAACTTTTAATTAAAATATCTACAAAAAGGGGTGTATTATGAAAACGGCGGTTATAACTGGTGGCAGTGGTGCCATTGGAGAGGCGACGGCAGAGCTTTTTCTAAAGAAGGGATATAACGTTGCGATAAGCTATTACTCGGCAAAAGATAAAGCAAAGGCTTTTGCAAGTAGACATGAGAATTGCGTTGCCCTCTCGCTTGATATCACCGATACCAAGAGCATAGCATCATTTTTTGCAAATATTCGGTATTGCTTTGGTGAAATTGATGTTCTTATAAACAATGCAGGTGTTTCAATAACTTCGCTTTTTCAGGACTTTACCGATGAAGATTATTCACTTATCTTCGATACAAACCTAAAAGGCGCTATCTACTGCACAAAAGAGGTTTTGCCCTCGATGATTTCGAGGAAGAGCGGTAGTATTGTTAATGTTTCATCTATATGGGGGATAGTTGGCGGAGCTCTTGAGGTGCTTTATAGCGCATCTAAGGGAGGACTTATCGCCTTTACAAAAGCCCTTGCAAAAGAGGTTGGTCCATCTAATGTAACCGTCAACTGTGTTGCGCCGGGTCTTGTTGAGAGTCCGATAAATAGCGGTCTTTCAAGCGAGGATATTGATAGCTTTATAGAGGAGCAACCGCTATCGCACAGAGGCGTGCCTTTTGATATAGCGAGAGCGATTTATTATATTTCAACCGATAAATTCACTACAGGACAGATATTAAGTCCAAACGGCGGCGCCGTTATATTTTAAGGGGATATTATGAAAAATACAGATAAATATAGACCGTCCGATTTTGCGCCACCAAAGACCTCGATGGATTGGACTAAAAAAACAAGGATAGAGAGGGTGCCAACATGGTGCAGCGTTGATTTGCGGGACGGCAATCAGAGTCTTGTTATACCTATGAATATTGAAGAGAAGCTCGAGTTTTTTGATATGCTTGTCGATATAGGATTTCGTGAGATAGAGGTTGGCTACCCTGCCGCTTCAGAGACTGAGTTTTTGTTTGTCAGGCGGCTTATCGATGAAGGGCGAATACCAGATAACGTCACCATTCAGGTGCTCACCCAGAGCAGAGCGCCGATTATTGAACGTACCTTTCAAGCTATTTCAGGAGCGAAAAATGCAATAGTTCATTTCTATAACTCAACAAGCAAAGCTCAGCGTGAGCAGGTTTTTAATAGCTCGGTTGATGATGTTGTTGCTTTAGCAGTTGAGGGTGCGAGACTTGTTTTAGCGTCAGCCGAGGGATTTGATGGAAATATAAGGTTTCAATATAGCCCTGAGAGCTTTTCGGGAACAGAGCCTGAAATAGCTCTTAAGGTTTGCAATGCTGTTATAAATAAGATAAAGCCAACATCCGAAAAAAAGCTTATTATAAATCTCCCAGAAACAGTTTCGCTATCAATGCCGCATCTTTATGCAAGTCAGGTTGAATATATATGCGAGAACATCGATAGTCGGGAAAATGTTGTTATCAGTTTGCATACCCATAACGACCGCGGTTGCGGTGTTGCTGATACCGAGCTTGCTCTTCTTGCAGGGGCTGATAGGGTTGAGGGAACGCTATTTGGAAATGGTGAGAGGACGGGTAATGTTGATTTAATCACCCTCGCCTTAAACTTATACAGCCAAGGCATTGACCCGCTTCTTGATTTTTCAGATATGCCAAGTATTGCAAAGAGATACGAGCGTCTAACGAGAATGCAGGTTTATGAGCGCTCACCATATGCAGGTGCGCTTGTTTTTGCGGCATTTTCAGGCAGCCATCAGGATGCTATTGCAAAGGCTATGAAAAACAGAGAGAAAAAAGGACTTTACCATTGGGATATCCCATATCTGCCAATAGACCCAAGAGATGTTGGGCGCGAATATGAGACCGATACTATTCGGATAAACAGCCAGAGCGGCAAGGGTGGAATCGGATATCTCCTCGAGCAAAACTTTGGATTTAACCTCCCGAATAAAATGCGTGAAAATTTGGGGTATGCGGTCAAATCGGTATCCGACAGAGAGAGTCGTGAGCTTTCAGCCGATGAGATATTTAATATCTTTAAAGAGAGATATCTCGATATCGAGAATCCTCTAAGCGTCCCTGAGGTTGAATATATTAAAAAACAAGAGGGCAAAGATAAGATTTTAGCGGTTGTCTCCTCTTATATGAACGGGGTGCATGGCGAATATACAGGGCGCGGTAACGGTCGTCTTGATGCTGTTGCAAACGCTATCATAAAAGGACTTAAACGCGAGTTTAAACTGATAGACTATTCAGAGCATGCTCTTGAGAGCGGAAGTTATGCGGCTGCCTGTGCATATGTTGAATTGTCGTGGTCGGATGGAGAGAGCTCGTTTGGGGCAGGTACCGATAGCGATATCTTAACGGCTTCGGTAAAAGCTCTTCAGTCAGCTATTAACAGCTACCTTAAATATTCTTAAAGTTTTGGTTTTAAGATAACTTTAAGTGCGGATGTTTTGACTGCCAATATGCGGAAATTAGCGGAAAACACTGATAAATAAGCGGCTATTCTCGGGTGCGAGGACAGCTAAAACAGTTGATTAAAAGACAAACGGCCGCCTGCCGCAAAATGAACCGATATGCCTTACCGATGCTTTTTGAAAGGCTAAATTCGATAGATATTAGGACTGACTATCCGGTGCTATATAAAATCTTGCAATTTAAATTTAGTTTTGGGTTGCAGAGCTGTTTTTTAAAAGCAAAAAGCTATGGTGATATTATCTTCACCATAGCTTTTATCTTTTATATTTATTTTAAAGGATAATCTTAAAATAATTAGAGCAGACCGTCCAAATCCTTTAGAATATCTTCAGCAGAGAGGTTGCCAATTTCGATTTTTGGAGCAGTTTCTTTTGGGGTGACCGTATCTTTTATTTTGCCGGCCTCTGCCTTGTCTGCCTTCGCATCCTTTTCTATATCAGCCTCTTTTGGTTTTTCTTCCTCGGTTTTTGCCTCTTCGCTATCTGCTGCTCGAGTTCCTTTATCGAGGATATTTGCAATCATATCAGAAGGTGCGCTTTCAAGGTCTTTTTTGCTTATAACGATAGTTCCATCAAATGAATTGATAGGTCTATCTTCGTTGTCTTCTTTCATATCTTCGGTTTCTTCAGCTGGCTTACTATCATCTTTCTTCTCGTTTGCAAGCTTATCAAGA
Organism: uncultured Oscillospiraceae bacterium; assembly: GCA_964369635.1. Taxonomy (GTDB): domain Bacteria; phylum Bacillota; class Clostridia; order Oscillospirales; family Ruminococcaceae; genus CAYJGN01. The sequence goes on along the minus strand of CAYJGN010000021.1, from coordinate 25,914 downwards.
GCACCAGAAACCCGATCGTCTGCGTTTGCTTTGCTGCCCTTCTTCGTTCCAAAAAGAACAAGTAGCAGAATAATAATCAGCGCAGAAAACCCTATAACAATCATTCCGATTGTTGAGGAGGCGAATGAAGCCGCACCGCCAAGAAAAGCTGAGGTATAGACAATCTTGCCATATATCATCTGCGTCGGAACAACTATATCATCGGTGGATTCCCCAGCTGATAGGACAAACGAAGTTTCTCCACCGGTCAGAAAATCAACAACATATCGAACTGAAACACTATCGCCGTTTGCAAAGAGCAGATAGTCGCCGTTTGAAATATCTGCTACGTTGCTTTTTTTCGCAACTATCAAACTACCGGGCGTAAGTGCGCTATCCTCCGCTACATTGTTTGCGATGTAAAATGAATAATCGCTTATAGATAGCGTTTTGCTCTCGCCGCTTGAGATAAGCGCGAAAACTGAAAAGGCAGTTAGCGATAGAATTATGAGTATAAAAATTATTGATAAAAAAATATTAAAAAATCTCTTCATTATATACCTCGATTATTTCCTAACCTACATTATACTACAAATTTCGCAAAAGATAAAGTATTGTTTAACTTTACAATAGATGATATAATTAAGAAAACACAAATAAAAGGAGTGAAAAAAATGGGAAAACTAAATATTCTATGGACAACTAAGGACAAAGACACAGCGCACAATATGGTTTTATTGTATGCAACAAACTCAAAGTTGAACAACTGGTGGGACGAAGTTCAGGTCATAGTCTGGGGAGCTTCGGCGAGAATCGTTGCAGAAGATGAGGGTGTACGCGAGAAGATAAAGCTTGCTATGCATGCTGGAGTTAAGTTTGTCGGGTGTCTTGGTTGCGCTGTTAATCTTGGAGTGGCAGATAAAATTAGCGAACTTGGAATCAAGCTTGAGTATTATGGAGAAAGTTTTACCGAAATTATAAAAGAAGGCGAACATTTAATCACTATTTAGCAGTTAATCATTCATAAGCTCTCAAAAGTTAGTGGACATAGGGAATATTTAAGGTTTTAATTGATTGATACGGCCACCCGCCGCCGGTTTCGCTTTAGCGAAACCGCAAAGCAGAGCTTTGCGACGGCGCGCAGCGCAGGGCGGCGGCTGGGCGGACGCTGTAAGCACTATGATAAAACCTAAAACAACATGCTCCAAAATATCGCTATTTTGCAAGAGTTTGGCGAAAATGAATATCAAATAATAAAACCCACAAGACATATAAGTCTTGTGGGTTTTTCTGGTGGACGCTGAGGAACTCGAATCCCCGACCCTTCGCACGTCAAGCGAAAGCTCTACCAGCTGAGCTAAGCGTCCATATAGCTAATATATTATACATTCAATGCAGATGTTTGTCAAATAAAATCCTTTTATAAATAGTTACAAAACAGTTTCAATCATATTTGTAGCATTTGCACAAAAAATAAAGCGGTTTTTTGTCGTCAACATCAAAAAACGAGTTAATAGTAATTATTTCTCTTTTGATTTACAGCGATATGCACAAAATTAACAACTTTATGAAATTGACTTTTTATCCATTTGTCAGTATAATATAGCAACTACTAACCCGAAAGGACTACTATGGACATACAAAAACTTGTGAAAAACAGATTTATTTTCACATCAACACTATTTATTGCCTTGGCAATAACAACGCTTATAATTGCAGCATTTACAAAATACTATATTGTAAATGATAATGGCAATTATAATCTCTACTATTCATTTATAGATAATCCGGATTCGATAATAAATGAGGCTAAAATAGAGCTTGCAGATGAAGAGTTTTATGAGAGCGAAGAGTTAAATTTTAATGAGCGCCAGATAGATATCTATCGAAACAAAACGATAACTATAAATGATTTATACGGCAGCTACACATTTGCAACTGCAGACAAAACAATAGCTGAAGTCTTATATGAGCTTGATATTGAGCTAAATCCCGAAGATAGGATAAATATTCCGGTAAATGAGCCGGTAACAGATGGCGAAACACTCGAAATACTCAGAACGGTTTACGATGAATACACCATTTCAACAGATATCCCATATGATACGATAACAAGAGAAACAGCCCTTTTAAAAACTGGAAATACCTATATATTAGAAGATGGTATAACGGGAGTTTTAGAGACCGACTATCTTGATAAATATGAAGATGGTATACTTACCGAGAGCAATGTTGTCGATGAGCGGATTGTGACAAACCCAGTTGATGCTTATGCGCTTGTTGGAAGTGATAACCCGCCTGTCCCTTCAATACTCGAGGTACCAAGTGACTTAGTTCTCGTAGACAATAGGCCGGTTGATTATGAGATGCTAATAGGTGCTGCTCCGGCAACTGCATATAGTGCAGGTCCGACTGCCAGAACAGCAAGTGGGCGAGATGCTCTACCGGGTCACGTTGCGGTAAACCCAAATGATATCCCATACGGCAGTGAGCTTTGGATAGTATCTTCAGATGGAAGCTATGTTTATGGGTATGCGATAGCCGCCGATACAGGTATAGCCTTAATGGATGGCAGATGCACCGTTGACCTCTTTTACGACAGCTATATAGAGAGTGTTCTTTGGGGAAAACGCGCAGTTGATATTTATATTTTATCTTATGGCGATAACAAGACTTACTGGTAAAAGCTGCCAAACTTATTTAGAAGTTTAAAAACAGCAATATTAAATGCTATATGACATATGTCATATAGCATTTTTTAGAAACTCTGAAAATAATCAGCTGTATCACTTTATTAATAATTTATTTTTGATTAAGTTTATCTGAATATATCGTGAAACCTTGTAGGGAGATGGCTTGCCATGTCCGCCAAATTCCAGTAAACCTTGCGGTCAAGGCAAGCTTTGTCCTCTTGCAATATTGTCGCACTAAAGTTTTTGGATTATTTTCCCGCTCGTTCATCTCTTGTCGCATTGTCGCACTTCTTGCTATGCTTCGAATTGCTCTGTGCGACTGCGCTTCGCTCCATTCGCTTTTTCCGCCACTGGCGGCGCTCATTCGCTCACAAGTTCACTCACTTGTATCAGTAGCCACTGGCTACTGACGCATTCGCTCAAATTATCTCTTGCCAAATTGTCGTGGCGATAAAATTGATTTATTTTGTCTCATTCGTTCACAGGTTCACTCATTCGAATAGATAGCCACTGGCTATCTACGCTTTGCTTCGCCCCACTCTGTTTGGCGGCGCATCTTTTACTTTTAGATGGGGTCCCCAAAAGACTATGGTCTTCTGGGGAAGAGGAAGAATTGCGAAATGATATAAAAAATCTGCTCGCAAGAGAGGATTTTGATAAAATGAAGCCAATTCTGACGAGGCGGCGCTCATTCGCTCGCCCTACATAGCATTTGAAAAGTTAGTGAAAATTCATACAAGGCAAAATATAATCACTCGCACTCTTGCAACTGCAAAGCTTGCCTTGCGAGCGTTTTAACATCTTCAATAGTATTCACTGATGAGGTTGCCCCACGAAGTTTTGCTGCACCTCGAAGGCCTTTTAGATAATGAGCGAGTTGCTTTCGCATCTCCAAAACACCGCGATGCTCTCCCTTATATAGAGCTGTCCGCTCTGTATGCTCTATCATCATCGAGAGCCTATCTTCAAGGGTTTTCGCCCCATCGCCCTTTATTTCCTCGAAAATAAAGGGGTTTCCAAGCGCTCCTCGCCCTATCATAACAGCGGCGCAGCCTGTATATTCCCGCATATAATCAAAGCTTTTTTTGTCGGTAACATCGCCGTTTCCGATAACGGGGATACCCACCGCCGAAACAACATCTCGAATTATATCGAGATCACAAACACCTCTGTAAAAATCGGTTTTAAGTCGCCCGTGTACCGCTATAAAATCAGCGCCTGCCGCCTCGAGCGTTTTTGCAAACTCGGGGGCATTTATATTATCCTTATCAAATCCCTTTCTTATCTTTGCCGAAACAGCTTTTTTCGTTGATTGCTTTAGAGCAGAGATTATATCAGCCGCTTTTTTTGGCTCTTTCATAAGCGCTGAACCGCTCCCTGCCGAGAGGACTTTCGGAACAGGACACCCCATATTAACATCATAGACATCGAAATTCAGTGGCTCTAAAATCTCGACTGCTCTTTTGAAAAACTCGGGGTCATCTCCAAAAAGTTGCACCGCAACAGGCCGCTCGCTCTCATCTTTCGATAGAAGGGTCGGGGTGTTTTTATCGCCATAGCAAAGCCCCTTAACAGAGACCATCTCGGTGATAGTATATATAGCGCCGCATTCTCTGCATATCTCGCGAAATGCCCTGTCGGTATAGCCTGCGAGAGGGGCAAGGACGGCGCCTTGGTTTTCTCTTTTCAAAAATTCAAGCATAAAATCTCCTTTGTAAATATTTTAGCACATTTCTCCTCATTTTTCACTATTTGAAGAGCTTATGTGGTATAATAAATTGACCGCTTTGATAATCTGGGCGGGGTACGTTTGTGAATAACCGATAGTAATCGGTAGATATATGGTTGTTCACCCCACCTGTTTTACAGATGGCAATAATTAAAAACAAAGGGGTTATTATGAACAAAATTTTAGCAGTAGATGGAAACAGTATTCTCTATCGGGCGTTTTATGGTGTCCGACCACTGACAAACAGCTCAGGCTTTCCGACATCAGCAATTTATGGATTTTTCAATATGCTTTTTCGTGAAATTTCGGTATCAAACCCGACGACAACGGTCATAGCATTTGATCTTCCGACAAAAACCTTTAGAAGCGATATATTTATAGACTATAAAGCCCACCGAACTCCACCGCCCGACGAACTTCGCCAACAAAAACCTGTTATAATGGAACTGCTGACAAAACTTGGTTACTGCGTTGTTACAAAAGAAGGTTTTGAGGCAGATGATATTTTAGGCACCATTGCAAAGAACGCTGAAAAAGAGGGGGATAGTTGCGTTATCTTCACAGGAGATAGAGATAGTTTTCAGCTCGTCTCAGAAACGACATCTGTCCATCTTTGCTCAAACAAAGAGACCAAAGGGTATATCGAGGTCGATCCCGCCTATGTTTTAGCGGAATACAGCGTTACCCCAAGCCAGCTAATAGATGTTAAGGCGCTTATGGGAGATACCTCTGATAATATTCCTGGGGTTAAAAAGATAGGGCCGAAAACCGCCTGCGCCCTTATCTCAAAATACCACTCAATTGAAAATCTCTATTCGGATATAGACGCCCTTGAGACAACCCCTCGAAACAAAACTCTGCTCACCGAGGGCCGAGAAGATGCTTTTATGAGCTATAAACTCGCGAAAATAGATACTGAAGTTGATTTGAGCGAAGAGATGTGCGACTTTAAAAATCTTCCGATTGATTTAGTCGGTGCAAAAGAGATGCTGCGAAACCTTGAGATAAATTCTATTCTTAAAAAGGTAGATGAGCTTTTCTCTGGAAACACGCGGACAGCAGCGGCTGCCACGATAGCAAAACCCGAGATAAAGCCACTACCTGTTTTAGAGCTTTTAGATAAAAAGCTATCAGGGGATATCGCTCTTATTATAGAAGAGGAGATTTTGCTTTGTGATGGTGAAACCATCTATAAAGCGCCTCTTGATAATCTTTGTGATATCCTGAAAAACGGCGAAATTAATATAATTTCAACCGATGCAAAAGAGGTTTATAAAACGGCACTGCGCGAGGGGATAGATATTAATATAGCCTTTTGCAACAACCTTGCAGGATATCTCTGCTACCCCGATAAAGAGAGCTATAAAACTGAAAATCTTGCAGAGATGCTGGGTATAGCTATGCCGCAAGATGAGCAATCTGCAGCGGTGGTGTTTTCTATATACAAAATGCTAAAGAGCATTTGTGAAGAAAACAAAACAATTCTGCTTCTGCGGGAGATAGAGCTACCTTTAGCTCTTGTTTTAGCCTCGATGGAAACCCTGGGGATAGAGCTTGATAAATTTGGGGTTGAGCGGTTTGGTGTTTCGATAAAGATAAGACTTCAGAATATGGAGAGCGAGATTTATAGACAAGCAGAGGGTGAGTTTAATATTGGAAGCCCAAAACAGCTATCTGAAATTCTCTTCACAAAACTCAAACTACCACCTCAGAAAAAGACTAAAACAGGCTATTCAACTAATAATGAGGTGCTTTTATCTCTGCGGGGAGAGCACCCGATTATCCCGCTGATAATAGAATATCGCGCGCTATCAAAGCTTGCTTCCACTTATATAGAGTCGCTCACCGAGAGCGTATCTGCGGATGGGCGAATTCACTCAACATTCCAGCAGACGGTAACGCGGACAGGAAGACTATCATCAACCGAGCCTAATTTGCAAAATATACCTGTGCGAACAGAGCTTGGACGCGAAATTCGAAAGTTTTTTGTTGCAAAAGAGGGGTATACTTTTGTCGATGCCGACTATTCGCAGATAGAGCTTCGCGTTTTAGCATCTCTTTCGGGGGATAAAATGATGACGAAAGCCTTTAATGAGGATAGAGATATCCATAGACAAACTGCCGCTGAGATTTTTAGCGTAGCAGAGGATATGGTGAGCGATGATATGAGAAGAGCGGCGAAAACTGTCAATTTCGGGATTCTTTATGGAATGGGTGCCTATTCCCTTGCAAACGATCTTGAAGTTCCTTATTATGAAGCAAAGGGGTATATAGAAAACTATCTTAATACCTACAGCGGAATAGCGGCTTTTATGGATAAGACTGTTGAACAGGCAAGGAGCGACGGATATGTTACGACGATGTTTTCGAGAATTCGCCCGATAGCTGAAATACAATCGACAAATAAAGCTATTGCGGCAATCGGCGAGAGGATAGCGAAAAACACCCCTATTCAAGGCACTGCCGCCGATATAATTAAAATTGCGATGATAGCAGTTTATAACAGACTGAAAAAAGAAAATCTCGACGCAAAGCTTGTTTTGCAGATTCACGATGAGCTTATTATAGAGTGCAGAGAGGAGATTGCCGATACTGTGGCGAGAGTTTTGACCGAAGAGATGGAAAATTGCGTTAGTTTAAATGTTGCGCTGAAAGCTGAAGCTAAAATCGGAAAGAGCTGGTATGATGCAAAGTAGGGAAATCTCGGCTGATGACCTTATAAAGATTGCTGAAATCGAGGCGGACTCGATAAAAACCCCGTGGAGCCTAAAAGGATATACCGAGGCTTTTGCTTCCGCGAGTTTTTTGGGACTTGTGGCGGTTTTTGAAGGTGTTGTAATCGGGTATATAACGGGTAGCAAAGTTTTAGATGAGATTTATATAAACAATATAGCTGTTGCAAAGGAGCATCGCAGAAAAAAGGTTGGCGATATGCTTATCTACGACTTTATAAAGCTTTGCGGCGATTATGCCTTTATAACCCTTGAGGTGCGCCTGAGCAATTTGGCGGCGCAGAAACTATACGAAAAACACGAATTTAAAGCGGTTGGAATACGCAAGGATTACTATAAAAATCCCACGGAAGACGCACTGCTTATGACAAAAATAGGAGATTTTAATGAGCGATAAAACAAAAAGATATTCACTTGGAGAAGAAATTTTTTCGGGTGTTACCCATGGTATAGGTGCGCTGACAGGGGTTGTCACGATGACTATTCTAATAGTTTTTGCGGTGACAAGCGGTGATGGAATTTCAATTGTTTCGGCAATAGTTTACGGTATCTCGATGATACTTTTATATACATTCTCAACGCTATATCATTCTATTACAAACAAAACTGCAAAAAAAGTTTTTAGAATTCTCGACCATAGCTCGATTTTTATTTTTATCGCAGGAACATATACTCCATATTGTCTTGTAACCCTTCGAGGTGAGGTCGGTTATCGGCTTTTTGCGATTGTTTGGGTAGCGGCTCTCGTTGGAATACTGCTAAACTGCTTTAATATCGAGAAGTTTAAATACCTCTCTATGGGGATTTATCTTGTTATGGGCTGGGTTGTTATAACGGCAATAAACCCGCTGCTCGAAGCGCTTCCGCCGGCCGGCTTTTATCTGCTCCTTGCAGGAGGGCTTTGCTATACGATTGGGGTTATCTTCTATGCTATTAAGATAAAATGGATGCATAGCATCTGGCATCTCTTCTGCCTTGGTGGAACCATAACTCATTTTCTCTCGATTGTGCTTTTTGTTATACCGATTAATATTTAATCGATTTTAAGGGTTGCCGCGAGTTTTAATTGCTATCGGTTGAATATGAGATGGTGTTTAGCTGCGTATGCGTGAGTACCTTTTAGATAGAAGCATAAAAGCTTTAAAATGGAAAGTTTTACCTTCTGGCGAGGCGGCGCCCGCAGCAACTTGCACCGCGGTGCAAGTTGCTAGCACTTCGTGCGAGCTCGGCGAATTTCAAATTCGCCGCTGCGGGCGCCGCCACGGCACAGACGAAAAACCAGAGCAAAGATATTCCACCCACCAAAATGTAATGGCGGATTTATATATTCGCAGATAACTAACCACGGAGATTTATATGTATATTTTAGGAATTGAATCAAGCTGTGACGACTGCTCGATAGCTGTCGTGCGTGATGGACGAGAGGTATTATCGCAGGCAACAGCAAGCTCGGTCGATGAGCATAAGAAATTTGGCGGAGTTGTCCCGGAAGTCGCTTCAAGACAGCATGTCGAGGCGATTTCTGCTGTCTGCAAAAAGGCTGTAACTGACGCAAATATAAAATATAGCGACCTTTCGGCAATAGCTGTTACCGCCGCCCCTGGCCTTATCGGCTCGCTTCTCTGCGGCCTATCTTTTGCAAAGGGACTTGCCTATGCGCTTAAAATACCGCTAATTCCAGTTCATCACCTTCGCTCGCATATTGCGGCAAACTATATAGCAACTCCTGATTTATCGCCACCATTTATGGCGTTTGTGGTATCCGGTGGGCATAGCCATATAATAGAAGTTTCGGATTTTACCGAGTTTTCGGTTGTCGGCAGAGCGATTGATGATGCGGCAGGTGAAGCTTTTGATAAAGTTGCAAGGGTGCTTGGCTTCCCATATCCCGGTGGAGTTGCCCTCGATAAAATATATCCAGAGGGAAATCCCGAAGCTTTTGTTTTCCCAAACCCTAAAACAGAGCGCCCCTTTGATTTCAGCTTTTCGGGTCTTAAAACTGCCGTTATAAATACCGTTCATAATTTAGAGCAAAAGGGCGGAGAAATACCGACAAAGGATATAGCCTCTTCTTTCTGCCATAAAATCTGCTCTATTTTATCGGATAAAGCGGTTGCGGCAACGCTGCACTATAAAAAAGATAGGTTAGTGCTTGCTGGTGGCGTCTCGGCAAACAGCCTTCTGCGAGCGATGCTATTAGAAAAATGTGCCGAAAATGATATAGAGCTTTTCCTGCCGCCGATATCGCTCTGCACCGACAATGGGGCAATGGTTGCGGCGCAAGGATACTTTGAACTATTGGGAAATTCAAGGGGCCCTCTATCGCAAAATGCATTTGCCAATATGGATATAACTGATAAATTTATTTAATTATGTATAAACTGTTAAATTGTTAAGTCTTTAACATTAAAAAACAAATTAATTATTGTTTTTTGACAGGATATATGATATATTGTATTTGTGAAAAATTGGCTTTAAGCTTTAATTTTGAAGGGAGAATAAATATGAGTCTAACAACAAATAAGCATGTAAACACTTGGGTTGACGAGATGGTAGCTCTTTGTAAACCCGACAACGTAGTATGGATTGACGGCAGTGACAAACAGCTCGATGATTTGAGAGCACAGTCGGTTGCAGTTGGTGAAATCCAAAAGCTAAACGAGGAGAAATTGCCAGGATGCTATATCCACCGCACCGCTCTAAACGACGTTGCGCGTGTTGAGCACCGTACATTTATCTGCTCAAAAGATGAGGCAAACGCAGGCCCTACAAACAACTGGATGGCGCCAGCTGATGCTTATGCAAAATTAACCCCAATATTTGACGGTTCGATGAAAGGCCGTACAATGTATGTCATTCCTTATAGCATGGGACCTTTAGGTTCTGAGTTCTCAAAGGTTGGCGTTGAAGTTACCGACTCTATCTATGTTGTTCTAAACATGGATATCATGACAAGAATGGGCAAAGGCGCACTTGAGCACCTTGGCGATAGCAACGATTTCGTTCGTGGTCTACATTCAAAATGCGAAATTGATGAAGAGCAAAGATATATCTGCCACTTCCCAGAGGACAACACCATCTGGTCTTGTAACTCAGGTTATGGCGGTAACGTTCTACTTGGTAAAAAGTGTTTCGCACTTAGAATTGCTTCATTCCAAGGAAAACAAGAGGGCTGGATGGCTGAGCATATGCTTATCCTCGGTATCGAAGCTCCAAACGGCGATGTTAAATATATCACAGCGGCATTCCCATCAGCTTGTGGTAAAACAAACCTCGCTATGCTTATTCCCCCTGATATATTTGCAGATAAAGGCTACAAAGTATGGTGTGTTGGAGACGATATAGCTTGGCTACGTATCGGTCCTGACGGCAGACTTTGGGCTATAAACCCAGAGAGCGGATTCTTCGGCGTTGCTCCTGGTACAAACGTTAAGAGCAATCCAAATGCTCTTGAGAGCACAAAGAGAAACACAATCTTTACAAACGTTGTTCACGATCTTGATAACAACACAGTTTGGTGGGAAGGTCTTGATAAGAATCCTCCGAAAAACGCTCTTAACTGGAAAGGCGAGAAGTGGGATAGTGAAGGCGGCGAAAAGGGTGCACATCCAAACAGCCGTTTCACAGCGCCTGCAATCAACTGCCCTTGCATAAGCAAAGAGTTCACAAATCCTCAGGGTGTGCCTGTATCGGCTATCATCTTTGGTGGACGTCGTGAGAAAACAGCTCCGCTTGTTTACCAGTCATTCGATTGGAACCACGGTGTATTCGTAGGCTCTATCATGGGTTCAGAGGTAACAGCTGCAGCTCAGGGACTAAAAGCCGGTGTTCGTCGTGACCCAATGGCTATGCTTCCTTTCTGCGGATACCACATGGGCGACTACTTTGCACATTGGATTGAGATGGGCGAGAAACTTGGCGACAAGGCTCCTGCAATCTTCAATACAAACTGGTTCAGACTTGATGATGAAGGCAAGTTCATCTGGCCTGGATTCGGCGACAACATGCGTGTTCTAATGTGGGCTCTTGACAGAGTTGCTGGCACTGCAAACGCTGAGAAAACAGCTATCGGTTATATCCCAAGCGTTGATGATATCAACCTTGAGGGTCTTGATTTCACAAAAGAGCAGCTTGCTGATATTCTTTCAATCGACAAAGAGCTATGGCTTGAAGAGGTTGAGGGCGCTAAGGAATTCTACGCTAAATTCGGCGACAGAATGCCACAGGAGCTTAAAAATCAGTTAGCAGCACTTGAAGAGAGACTAAACGGTTAAGTTTAGCTTTAATCAAAAATAATATAGCTGCTAAAAGGCATCTATATAACATAAGAGGAGGTAAATCGCAAGATTTACCTCCTCTTTAATTTTTGGTTTATCTAAATAGGTTATAAATAAATTTGAAAAATATAAAAATCAAATATCTAATGGGTAATCTTTTAATAATATCAATTAGCCCGATTTAGTGGTATAATGAGTGCAATACCTATTTCAGGATTAACTCCAAAGACAAATGTTAATTTGTGTTGCTTGCGGCAACGGGCAGTTGCCTATATAGTGGAGCTACACAGAAATGGAGGTAATTGCAATGCTTAATGAAAATATTAAAACTATTAGAAAATCAAAAGGACTCTCGCAAGAAGAACTCGCAGTCAAACTGAATGTTGTGCGGCAAACTGTTTCTAAGTGGGAGAATGGATTGTCGGTTCCCGATTCGGAGATGTTGATATCGATATCTTCTGTTCTCGATACACCGGTGAGCAGTTTGCTCGGAGAGACGGTATCAGAGGAGAGAGTTTGCGATTTGAAAGTCATTTCGGAAAAATTGGAGATAATAAACCTGCAACTCTCACATCGGGCCGCTACAAGGCGAAAGATATTCCACTGGCTATTTATTTCATTTCTTGGGGTGATACTAATAATTTTCGCTCTCATAGTGACAATGGGTAGCCCTTATCTGGAATGGGATTATAATAACCCGCAAACCGCAGTTGTAGGAGTGGCTATTCATGCTTTTGAATGGGTTTTTGTAAGGGTTGCGCCATTTGCTATTGTAGCAGCTATTATCGGAATAGTTTTGACAAGAAAAAAGTAAGGAGAGTAATAGTGCGAATACTAATAGATGCCGACGGTTGCCCTGTTGTTGACGAGACAATAGCGGCTGCGAGAACACATAAAAAAGAATGTATAATAATCTGCGATACCTCCCACGAATTCAACCGCGAAGGAGCAAGGACGGTTATCGTTGAAAAAGGGGCGGACAGCGCCGATTTTGCCCTCGTTAATCTCCTCCTAAAGGGCGATATCGTAATAACGCAGGACTATGGCCTTGCAGCTCTCTGCCTTGCTAAGGGCGGTAGACCGATAAGTCAGGATGGGGTTTTATATACCGATGATAATATAGATGCTCTGCTTGGTGCTCGTCATTTTGCCGCAAAGGTGCGCCGTGGTGGCGGCAGACTGCGCGGAAATAAGAAAAGAACGAAAGAGCAAGACGAGAAGTTTACTAAAGGTCTTTTAGATTTGATTTCGAAAGTATAATTTTGAGAGCAGAGAAGTTTAACGCAAAACTTTTAACTCTACTTATCCTTTATAATTTGTTTAATTTCATTATTTTGACATCTACTGAGCTTTTTAAGGATTAGTATCATAGTTTTTTATATTAGGATAAAAGTTAAAATTGTCCTGTTTTATAAACAAAAATACCCCTGTACCGAAAGATACAGGGGTATTTGTTAAGCTTAAATTTTAAAATCTAAACTGCTTTTTTAACGAGTTTTGATTTTTTTCTTGCCGCTGTGTTTTTATGAAGAACACCTTTGGTAACTGCCATGTCGATCTTCTTTACTGCAACTTTAACAGCTGCTTCTTTATCAGCTTCGTTGTTTGCAATAGCAAGCTCTGCTTTTTTGATATGTGTACGTAAATCAGATACTATGCTTTTGTTGCGAAGTGTTTTTGTCTCAATAACTTTTACTCTCTTTTTAGCCGATTTAATGTTTGGCATTTTAAATTCTCCTTTGATTTTTAAATATATCCCATCGGGTTAATGACTCCCAACAGTTTAAGTTTCAAACCAAAGAACGACTTTGAGTTCAAAACGAGACTGATACGGATATTATTATATGCTTTTTCTCCGCTAAATGCAAGAGTTTTTTTCATAAACTTTTGGAATTTTGCCTTTTTTCATATCATATTATTAAAAAAGGTGGTAAATTTATGAAAAATAAAAGGTTTCGTTTGCTAACCGCTGTTTTTTCGGCGGCTTCTCTATCCCTCATTATATCAGCTTTTCTATCGGTGTCAAACTACCGTGAACCAATGACAACAATCTTTTCATTCCTTGCTTTTCCCGACGGTACCCTCGCTTATCTCAAAGGTGATATCTTTCCAGAAGAAGAAACTGAAGAGCTCAATATGCTCTATGCGCAGTCTCTTCTATTCAATCCATTCTATGGCAATGAAGAAGCAGAAGAGCTCCCATCAGATGGTGAATATGAGTTTGTCTTAGCGCCTTCTCCAGGCGTTGGACTTGGTGAGATAGTTTCGCAAAGCTATGCAGTATCCGCTTCATTTGGCAATACTTTCGAGCTATCAAACGGCGGTTACATAAAAAACCTCTCACCGCTCGCCACATCAGAGGTTTTGCAGATAGCCTCACAACCAACAGCTATCGACCTTGCTCTTGATGGGCGCGTTGAAGTGCTTATTATCCACTCACACGCAACCGAGAGCTTTGAAGTTTACGATGATACTATGTACCACTCGCCAACTTCTCGAACCACCGACAACAACCTTAATATCACGGCAGTTGGTGAGCAGGTTGTGAAACTACTTGAGGCCGCGGGGATTGGTGTTATCCACGATAAAACTCATTTTGATCATCCGCAGTATAACGGCAGTTATGAGAGAAGTCGCCTTGTAACGCAGCAGTATCTTGAAAAATATCCCGATATTAAAATCGTCCTTGATATCCACAGGGATGCGATTGAAAGTGATGGTATTCGATATAAACCGGTAGCTGAAATAAACGGAAAAGACGCAGCTCAGATTATGATAATTTCAGGGGTTGATAATGGTAGTAGCGTTATTATCCCGGACTATCAAGAAAACTTGAAATTTGCAGCAGGAGTTCAAGCGGAGCTTGAAGAAAATTTCGCGGGACTTACAAGACCTATATTATTCGATCACCGTTTTTACAATCAGGATCTGACGACAGGTAGCATTTTAATCGAGGTCGGAGGGCATGCGAATAATTTAGAGGAGGCGCTCTATACAGGTGAACTGCTCGGTGAAGCGCTTGCAGAATACCTAACTGCACTATAACTTCCTTTTTCAAATAGTTATTTCGGCAAAGGTGGTGTGTAGATATGAAATTTGCCGCTGCGGTATATCTCGTTATTTGACTGTTGTTCTCTGATGGCGCTCTCCCACCGCCCGCAGTGGCAAACTCTGCGGTTTGCCAAAGTCGAATAAAATTCGACCAAACGCACCGCAGTGCGTTTGCTGCGGGGGCAGGTAGAGCGCCTTTGCCGCTATCCTTCGTATCTGATTTTCTTCCACCACCAACTGTCATATAATCTCAGATGCCGACTTTCAGATAAACTAAACTCGCAATTTAGCTATAATTAATAAAACATTAAGGGTAAGAGTTTGTATTCTTGCCCTTATTTTTGATGACATTTTATCTGATATATAGTATAATACAGGTTGGAGGCTTAAAATGAAAAAGCTATTATTTATCTTAATATTTACCGCGTTTTTTTCTGTAACCTGTTTTGCGGCAGAATATCATTTAAGCGATACGAGCAGAATTTCAGATAACAGCATCTATACAAATATCTCCCTAAAAGCAGGGGATAGTATAATCATAGAGGAAGATTATCTTATAGATGCCCTTTATTTAGTTTGGAACGAAACACCGTCGTCTATTGAAATCGAGGCAGATGGTGAGATAACAACCATATCCGAGAATATTTTTCTGCACAGTTTTATAGAGCTCTTAGAAGAGACTAAAACTCTCACGCTAACAGTTCAAAGCGATAGTGTTCTCTGCTATATAACACCGCAAGAAGCGGAAACTGTTTTGGAAGGTGCTGAATACTGGGAACCAACCCTTACCGACTGTGAGATGCTTATTGTTTCAACTCATGGTGATGATGAATACCTCTTTTTTGGAGGTACTATCCCTCTTTATGCTGGTGAGCAGAACAAAGATGTTCAGCTAATTTACCTCACGAACCACGGGATAACAGGTGAGCCTTATCGAATGCATGAAATTTTGTGGGGACTTTATAGCAGTGGAGTTCGAGCTTATCCAATCTTTACCGATTTCCCAGACTATTATGCTGGCGACCTTGACCAAGCAGTTCGAACCTATGGAGAGGATGCTTTTATCGATCTTTTGGTTAAAACGATAAGAGAGACGAAACCCGAAGTTGTTGTGGGACAAGATATAGATGGTGAATATGGGCATGGAGTTCATATCCTTGGTGTTTTAAATCTGATAGATGCAGTGCCACTTGCCGCCGATGAAAGCTATGGTGAAGGCGATATCCATACGGTGCAAAAGCTATATCTGCACATCTACAAAGAAAACTATATAAAGCTTGATTTTAATATTCCGCTCGATTTTTTTGATGGAAAAACTGCCCACGAAATGGGAGCGCAGGGATACTCATACCACCGCAGTCAGCACGGATGGTTTAGCTATGAAGATTATATAGATGCGCAGTATGACAATGCGGAGTTTGGACTTTATTATTCAGCTGTCGGTCTTGATGACGAAAAAAATGATTTTTTTGAAAATGTTAAATATCCTATGAAAAGAGTGCTTGCAGAGCGCCCAGTGCCAAAGGCTAAAGATTTTGGGCTTCGCAGGTTATAATATAAGGATTTATTAAAGGAGATATATATGAGCGTTGCGATTATTCTACCATCGCTAAACCCAGATGAAAAACTTTTAAAAACACTAAATGCCCTTGTCGATGAGGGGTTTGACAATATTGTCCTTGTCGATGATGGGAGCAAAGAGGAATGTCAGAAGGAGTTCGACGAAGCGAGAAAACTGCCAGGCGTTACCGTTCTGGTTCACGAAGTAAATAAGGGAAAGGGGAGAGCTCTTAAAACTGCTTATCAGCATGTTTATGAAAAGGGCGGTGTTGTTGGCGTTGTAACTATCGACGGTGATGGCCAGCATACCATTCCCGATATAAAAAACCTCGCAAAAGAGCTTATCCACGATAGCGATAGGGTTATACTTGGCAGTCGTGAGTTTGATGCGAAAAACACTCCGTTTAAGAATAAATTTGGAAATAAGTTCACCTCCCTCTCTTTTCTTGTATTCTGTGGGCTTAAAATTCGAGATACCCAAACGGGTCTTCGTGCATTCCCTTTGCATCTTCTGCCGATGATGTGCGAGATTGAGGGGGAGAGATTTGAATATGAAACTAATGTTCTGCTAACTCTTGGCCGCAAGAATATTAAAATAGATGAAGAGACTATCGAAACCGTTTATCTAAACAACAACGAAACCTCCCATTTTAAACCAAGCAGAGATAGCGTTGCGATATTCGCCCTTATTTTGCAAGATTTCTTTAGATTTTTCCTTGTTTCGGCAAGCAGTTTTATAATAGACCTTGGGCTTTTCGCGCTATTCTGCGCTATACTTCCGCAGTTTGAAATATGGCAGAGAGTTGCTGTTGCCACCGTTTTATCAAGGATTATATCAGGTGTTTTCAACTTCTTTGCAAACAAGATATTCGTATTTAAGAGCAACGATAGCATAGCTAAAAGTGGTATTAAATATCTCATTTTGTTTTTTGGAATTCTCATAACCTCTACCGTTTTAGTTTCGGGGATATCCGAGGTTTTAAAAATATCTGACAGTGTTTTTCTGAAAGCTATTGTTGATGCATCGCTTTTTTTAGTAAGCTACCAAATACAAAACAAGTTTATCTTCGAGGTGAAAAATGGTTAAAAAAATTGCCCTATCGTTTCTATCTGCAATATTATTTATCCTAATATCGCTGCTTCTGCTAATGGCTGTTATCTTCTATGGCCCGTCGCAGACAGCGAGAGATCTGCTCGTCGTTTCAGTAACTGAGACTTCAGCGCTAAAATTTATCCCGTATATCTACCTTCCAGGTGAAGAGGTGGCGGCTATTTTAGATGGAAACAAAGTTTTGCAGACCGATGAAGTTACCGATACCGATTTGTATGATGACTTTGACGAAGAGGAAATAGATAAAGACAAGGTCGAGCTTGTTGATGTTGTCGGAGATACATATAAAGGCTTTATGCTTATAGTCAATGACCCTTCAAGGGTTGTTGTTTCAACACCCGATACGTTTGGCGAGGGACACCGCGGTATTAAAGTTACCGAGATGATTGAAAAAGAGGGCGGTATTGCAGGCACTAATGCCGGTGGTTTCGTTGATATGGGCGGCGTTGGAAACGGTGGTACACCGCTCGGTACTGTTATCTCACATGGAGAGCTTATGTGGGGCTGGGTTGAGACGAATGTTGTTGGGTTTGACGCAGAGGATAGACTTGTAGTCGGCAGTATGACGGCAAACGAAGCGGTTGAGATGGGACTTCGAGACGCTGTGTCATTTGAGCCTGCACTAATCATAAACGGCGAGAGTTTGCCAATAGTCGGAACAGGCGGCGGACTAAATCCCCGAACAGCGATAGGCCAGAGGGCTGACGGTGCTGTTTTGCTACTCGTCATAGATGGTCGACAGGCGCACTCACTCGGTGCATCTTATTCGGATTTGCAGAAGGTTATGGTTGAGTTTGGCGCAGTTAATGCTTCAAACCTCGATGGCGGCTCTTCGTCAACTCTCTATTATGAGGGCGAGCTAATATCAACCCCTGCTTCGCTATATGGCCCGCGCGACCTGCCTACTGGCTGGATTGTTAAATAGAGGTGAATGATGAGTAAAGATAAAAAGATAGAGATAACCGAAATGGGTGAATATACTCCCGACGGTGAAAATAAAGGCAAAGTTCTCGATAATATAATAGAGACAGCGGCCGAAACCGAGAGCAGCCTTACAAAAGAGATTAAAATAGAAAAGGCAGAGATAGATAGCGATGCCCACGATAGCGAGACTGCAACCGCAAAAACTGCAAAAATTCCAAGCGTTGAAATAGCTGATGCCAAAAACAATGAAGAAGAGAGCGCCGAAGCTGCAAAAATATCAGAAGAGTCAGTTGCAGGTGAAAATGATGGTTTATTGGGGTTGATAAAGCGGAATTTTCGAGTTAGTGGCGATAAAAAGAGCTTAAAACCTTTCTTTATAAAGATGGGGATAGTCTATGGGGCGCTCTTTATACTGCTCGCAATAGGGCTTATAATTTTTTCAAATTTCCTCGCAGGATATGAAAACTCTCTTCTAAAAACAGCGGCAAACAACCTATTAGATGAGATAGCGGCAAATCCAGCTATGGTTTTAGAGCCATCAAAATACGAACAGAACTACTCACCAAACTTTGGCGAGCTTACATATCAAGAGGGTTTAACTGAAATCAAAATAAAGAGCGATGGGGTTGATATCGCAACTGCCAGATTCGAGCGCGGAGATGAGGGTTCTTTTGGATTTTCAAACTATGAGCTTGTTGAAATGGTTTCGCTCCTCGAAACGACAAGTTTTTCAGTACTTATGGATAGCGGAGCGCAGGTTTATCTAAACGATGTTTTAGTTGAAAGCGATGCGGTAGCGATAACCGACCTAAACGAAGAGCGCCTTGTTGATTCACCGTTTGAGCTGACAGGCGTTTCAACGCTAACAGTTGATGAGCTTTATGGTGAGCCGATTGTAACTGCGGGGGACGGATATGAGGTTGTAAACGTTGAGGGGCAGAATATAGTGTCCCGGGTTTTATCGCCCGAAGAACATGAGCGCTTTTTGAGTGCCGCTACCGAAATTTCAAATATTTACGCAAGATTTATAACAAAAGATGCATCAAAATCAGCTCTGACACAAAGACTATATAACGGAACATCGTTTGAATACGATATCCTCTATTTCGACAACAGCTGGTATATAAGGCATGACTCTTATGAATTTTTAGATGAGAGCTATGAGATACTATATTCGGTTGGAAACGTTGTTGTGGCGGAGGTTTCGTTTAATTATCAGATAAGAAAAGGGAGCACAATTTACGACTACCCTTCAAGATATTTTATCTATTTAACCGATAGAAACGGAACTATTGAGGCACTAAGCATAGATATTAAAAACGCAGAATAAAGGGAGAGACATCTATGTCCTATAAGGATAAAATCAGAAACTTTTCAATAATTGCCCATATCGACCACGGTAAATCAACCCTTGCTGACCGAATTCTCGATATAACTATGGCTGTTACCAAGCGAGAGCAGCAAGAGCAGCTACTCGATGATATGGATATCGAGCGTGAGCGTGGGATTACCATTAAGGCGCGCGCTGTAACTGTCAACTACAAAGACGAGGACGGCGAAGTCTATTCGCTAAACCTAATCGATACCCCAGGACACGTTGACTTCAACTATGAGGTCTCTCGCTCGCTTGCCGCTTGCGAGGGGGCGGTGCTTGTTGTTGATGCTTCACAGGGAATAGAGGCGCAAACCCTTGCAAATACCTACCTTGCGGTTGAAAATGACCTCGAGGTTGTTCCCGTTATAAATAAGATAGATCTGCCAGCGGCAGATCCGCAGCGTGTTGCGCACGAGATTGAGGATATCATAGGTATTCCGGCTCTCGATGCGCCGCTAATAAGCGCTAAAACAGGTGTCAACATAGAAGCTGTTATAAAGCAGATTATTAAAGATGTACCACCGCCAAAAGGGGATGAAACAGCTCCGCTTAAATGCCTTATCTTCGATAGCGTTTATGATAGCTATAAAGGTGTTATCGTCTATATTCGTGTTGTCGAGGGGTGCGTAAAAGTCGGTGACGAAATTTTAATGATGCAGACAGGCGCTATCTTTAACGTTGTTGAAGTTGGGATGATGGGACCGCTAAACTCAATACCGACCGATTGTTTACAGGCGGGACAGGTAGGGTATATTGCGGCGTCTATCAAAAACGTTACCGATACACGAGTTGGTGATACGATAACCCACAAAACAACACCTGATATAGAGCCACTTCCGGGATACAAAAAGGTAAACCCTATGGTTTTCTCAGGTATCTACCCAGTTGACGGTGCAAGATATGGTGACCTTAAAGAGGCGCTTTTAAAGCTTCAGCTAAACGATGCTTCTCTAACATTCGAGCCAGAAACCTCAGCGGCGCTTGGATTTGGATTTAGATGCGGATTTTTGGGACTTCTTCATATGGAGATTATCTCCCTTCGCCTTGAGCGAGAGTTTGACCTCGACCTTATAATAACAGCGCCATCGGTTATCTATAAAATAGGACTTACAAACGGCGAGGATATATGGGTTGATAACCCAGCAAACTACCCAGACCCCGCAACAATAGCGACCTCTTATGAGCCGATAGTTGATGTTCATATCTATTCGCCGCAAGGGTTTGTTGGAAATATAATGGAGCTTTGTCAGGATAGACGTGGGGTTTTTCGCGATATGAAATACCTTGATGGCGACAGGGTGGATATCCACTATGAACTGCCACTAAATGAAATAGTCTACGACTTTTTTGACGCGCTAAAGAGCTGCTCTAAAGGCTATGCAAGCTATGACTACGACTTTTTAGAGTACCGCTCATCGAAGCTTGTCAAACTCGATTTACTTTTAAATGGCGATGTTGTCGATGCGCTATCGTTTATCGTTCATACCGATAAATCATATGCAAGAGGACGAAAAATTGCCGAAAAACTAAAAGACAATATTCCAAGACAGATGTTTGAAGTGCCTATTCAGGCGGCTATCGGCGGCAAGGTAATTGCGAGAGAAACTGTTCGCGCAATGAGAAAAGATGTTTTGGCAAAATGCTATGGCGGCGATATAACAAGAAAGAAAAAGCTTCTTGAAAAACAAAAAGAAGGAAAGAAGAAGATGCGCCAACTCGGTTCTGTTGAACTGCCAAGTGAGGCATTTATGTCGGTATTAAAGCTCGATGATTAAAGGTCTTTATATTCATGTTCCATTCTGCAAAAGCCGTTGCGGATACTGCGATTTTTATTCAACGGTTGGCAACGAAAAATTATATAACGAATACACAGAGGCGGTTATAAAAGCCGCCTCTATTTATCATGGGCAGAAGATAGATACCATTTATATAGGCGGTGGAACACCATCGCTTCTCGGTACAGAGCTTCTCTGCAGACTCCTTTCATCTATATATGAGATATTTGAGTTTTGCGGCGATGAAATTACTATCGAAGTCAATCCCGATGATGACTTAGACTATAAAAAACTTGCGGATGAGGTTTTTGTAAACCGATTATCATTTGGGGTGCAGAGCGCTAATGAAGATGAGCTTCTGCTTATGAACAGGCGGCATACTAATGAAGATGTTACCCGCTCAATTGCAGCGGCAAAGGCGGCAGGGATATACAATATCTCGCTTGACCTTATTTTATCGCTACCAGGTAGCACGCCAGAAAAGCTTCGAGAGAGCATTGATTTTGTCATAAGTCAAGACCCCACTCATATAAGCTGCTATCAATTAACGGTCGATGAGGGGTGCGACTTCTATAAAAAAGGAATAGAGCCACAGGATAGCGATTTAGCGGCAGATGGTTTTGATTTAGTTAAAGCAGAGCTTTCGGCAGCGGGGTATGAGCGATATGAAGTTTCAAACTTTGCAAAGGACGGACTTATTTCAGAGCATAATATGAAATACTGGCGATGTTCGCAGTATATAGGAATAGGTCCCGCAGCACACAGCTTTATAGATGGCAAACGACTTTACACCGAACCTGACCTTGCCCAGTTTTTGAAAAACCCTACTGCTCCTCAGATTTTTGATAGTCTTGGCGGAGATGCAAGAGAATACTTAACCCTTGCTTTGCGCACCGCCGAAGGAGTTTTTCTGCCGAAAATTGCTATTGAAGATAAAGCGTTTGCAGAACATGTTTTAGCTGTTGCGAGAGAGCTTGAAACAAAGGGGCTTATATATATAGAGGACGGGAGTATGCGAGTTTATCCAACTGGCGATGAAAGCCATCTGCCGACGATGGATATGAGCAGAATAAAAGCAACTGACAGAGGGCTTGATCTGCTTCACAGCGTTATTTTAAAGTTTTTATAGACCTATCATCGCTTTGACTATTTATAATTTACCTAATGGCGTAGGACAAAGATGCCATACATGCCTAATATATATCTGCCATTTGCTAGTATGTCGCGAGGGCAAGGCAATAAGATGAAGTTATAAATAAACGAAGCGGAGATTGGTTATGATATCGAGTGGGGAAGCATTTCTCTCCATACTTATGCTGCCTCTCTCGTGCTTCTGCCGCCCCGCCCGCACTGCCGATTTGTAATCGGCGGGCCGCACGAATGTGCAAAGGCTCACGCATTTTATGCGTGAGCCACGGGCGGGGCGGCAGAAGAAGTGCAAACAACTGTTATTTATATTAGCTATGCTAATATAAACGCTTATTTTATTGGTTTACGGCTCGCCGCTTCACGGCAACCGCCGCAAATACCTAATAAATAAGTCCTTAGGATTATTTATACTACCTAAAATCTAAAAATTTTTTCAAAAAACCTCTTGACAAGAGAGGGGAATAGTTGTATATTATAGGTGTTAGCAGTCAAGTGATGAGAGTGCTAACACCTTAAAAATTTTAGTGCTAAGGTGGTGAAGGATGTGGAATTAACAGCAAGACAGCTTCGGATTTTAGGGGTTGTAGTTGAGCGGTATATCGAAACAGGCGAGCCGGTTGGTAGCAAATATGTCGCCGCTTATTTTCTAAATGAAGTTTCACCTGCAACAATTCGAAATGAGATGTCGGTGCTTGATTTGCTCGATATCCTAACCCAGCCGCACACTTCAGCAGGCAGAATTCCAACCCACAGAGGACTGCGACTTTATATCGACAGGCTTATGCAGAGAAAACCGCTGACAGAGGAAAAGCAGCAGTATATAAACAGCGTTTTTAATGTCTCAAATGTAGATCCGCTGAATGTTATCGAGCAGGTAACGGTTGTTTTATCGGAAATTCTGCGGTGCGCAACCGTTGCATCAACTCCCTCGATGGGAGATGCAACAATTCGGCGAATTGACCTTTTGCAGATAGATTATGATAACTGGGCGGTAGCGCTTATAAGCTCTGGCGGTTCGATAAAAACTTCTGTTTGCAAGGTGGCACTCAATGAGTCTGAGAGCATCATGATAAAGGTTATGATAGCGCAAAAACTAACAGGTGTTCGACTGCGCACGATAAACCCAACCTTTATTCGAAAAGTTTCCGAGTCGCTCGATGAGTATGCAGCTCTTGCAATGCCAATTTTATACACGATCATGACCCTTGCAAATGAGATACTCGAAGGGGAGCTTAAAGTTTTAGGAAGTGAAAATCTACTTTCTATTTCAGGGTTACAGGATAAGAATTTGGGGTATCATATACCGAAGGAAGCTCTTGCACATCTGCTTGAGCGACCGGGCGAAAAGACCAGAATTATCCTCGATGATGAAACAAGCAAAGAAGGACTTCCAGGCACTAGTCTTGTTGTAACGAAATATCGCTATCGGGATGGCAGCGAGGGGCAACTTGGAGTTGTAGCACCACTACGTGCCGATTACGCGGCACTTATATCGCATCTTGAGTATTTTGCTGACCTACTTGGCAGAATGCTATCATAAAATAGAGAAGAGGTAATGTTTTGAAGAAAAAGAAAGATGAAAAGCCAGAGGTTTCAGCTGAAAAGGATTTAAGCGAAGAAAAAAGCGAGAAAAACAGTGAAACCACCGAGCAGATTGAAGAGAAAGGTCCAGGAGAGATTATTGCAGAACTCGAAGATAAACTGCTTCGTCAGGTAGCGGAGTTTACAAACTTTAAAAACCGCACAGCCCGAGAAAAAGAAGAGCTTGCTTCGTTTGTAACGGCAAATGTAGTAACAAATTTTCTGCCGATTTTCGATAATCTAAAATTATCACTAACAGCTCCATGCTCAGACGAAAAGTTTAAAGAGGGAATTGATATGATTCTGCAAAGCCTTGAGGCAACTTTTGAGAAGATGGGTATTAAGACGGTCGCAACAGTCGGAGAGGCTTTCGACCCGAACAAACACAATGCAGTTATGCATATCGAGGATGAAAATCTTGGCGAAAACACCATAGCACAGGTATTATTACAGGGATATACCCTAAACGATAAAATTATAAGACCAGCTACCGTTGCGGTGGCAAACTAATTAGGAGGAAAGAATATTATGGCAAAAATTATAGGAATTGATCTCGGAACAACAAATTCATGCGTTGCAGTTATGGAGGGTGGCGAAGCTGCCGTTATAGCGAACGCAGAAGGTGCGCGCACAACTCCATCGGTTGTTGCATTTGGTAAAGATGGCGAGAGAATGGTTGGAACTGTTGCGAAAAGACAGGCGGTTACAAACTCTGCTCGAACAATCTCTTCTATTAAAAGAGAGATGGGCACAAAATATAAAGTTGAGATAGATGGAAAAGACTATACCCCACAGGAAATTTCAGCGATGGTGCTAACAAAGCTTAAAACAGATGCAGAAGCGTATCTCGGTGAGAAGGTAACTCAGGCTGTTATAACAGTTCCAGCTTACTTTAATGATGCTCAGCGCCAGGCGACAAAAGACGCAGGACAGATAGCAGGCCTTGAAGTTCTAAGAATCATAAACGAGCCAACAGCGGCAGCGCTCTCTTATGGAATTGACAAAGAAAATGATCAGAAAGTTTTAATCTATGACCTTGGCGGCGGTACTTTCGACGTATCAATTATCGAGATGGGAGATGGCGTTCAAGAGGTTTTAGCAACAGCTGGTAACAACCGTCTTGGCGGCGACGATTTCGATGAGAGAATTATAAACTTCCTCGACGATGAGTTTAAACGCGAGAACGGATTTAGCCTAAAGGGCGATAAAATGGCTATGCAGAGACTAAAAGAGGATGCTGAGAAGGCGAAAATCGAGCTTTCGGGAGTTCCTTCAACTGCTGTTAATATCCCATTTATCACAGCGGACGCACAGGGCCCAAAACATCTAAACACAACACTCACAAGAGCGAAATTCAACGAGCTCACAGCCGACCTTGTTGAGGCTACAATGAAACCGCTAAAACAAGCTATTGCAGATAGCGGACTCGCTCTTTCGGAAATAGATAAAATAATCCTTGTCGGTGGTTCAACTCGTATTCCAGCAGTTGTTGACGCAGTTAAAGACTATACAGGCAAAGAGCCGTTTAAAGGGATAAACCCCGATGAGTGTGTTGCACTTGGTGCGGCTATTCAGGGCGGTGTTCTTGGCGGCGATGTTAAAGGTGTTCTTCTCCTTGACGTAACTCCTCTATCGCTTGGAATTGAAACTATGGGTGCTGTTTCAACAAAGATAATCGAGAGAAACACAACAATCCCAACAAAGAAGAGCCAGGTGTTCTCAACTGCCGCTGATAACCAGCCTTCGGTTGAAATAAATGTTCTTCAAGGTGAGCGCGAGATGGCGGCTGATAATAAATCGCTCGGTCGCTTCCACCTCGATGGCATCCCAGCAGCTCCAAGAGGTGTACCTCAGATTGAAGTTACCTTTGATATAGATGCAAACGGTATCGTTCATGTTTCAGCTAAAGACCTTGGAAGCGGAAAAGAGCAGAAGATAACTATAACAAGCTCATCAAATATGAGCAAAGAAGATATCG
>CAYJGN010000020.1:30900-33909 GCA_964369635.1 uncultured Oscillospiraceae bacterium | reverse complement strand
TTAGCGCGCTAAAACGAAAGTCCCTCACGGCGTGCCATCAAAAATACAGCCATTAGGCTGTTTTTTTTGCGAAAAAATCCCCAAGGATTCGAACCCAAGAGGGCAAACTCGTCTATAAAACAGTACGGTGTACTGTTTTTAGAGTTTGTGCACAGATTTGCGGTAGCAAATCAAGCAGGGTTTTAGCGCGCTAAAACGAAAGTCCCTCACGGCGTGCCATCAAAAATACAGCCATTAAGGCAGACGCTCATAAGGGTATTAACAAAATTACAATTTTAGATATAGCGATAATAAAAATCTGCCATTTCTGGCGGATTTTTATTATGTTAAGTTTTGTGAAACTTATAATTATTATGTAGGGACATGGCTTGCCATGTCCGTCATATTCGTGTAAACTTCGCGGTCACGGCAAGCCGTGACCCTACAAAATATCAAATATGTTGCAGTGTTTTGTAAATACCTCGTATTCAAATGATCCCTATCAGTATCCGCCTTAGGCTGTTTTTTTATTGTTGTTTATATTTAAAATCACAGAGTCGCAAAATTTTAATTTTAAATAAATGTCCTTTTTATGGTGCATTTTATTTGATATCCTTTTATTACCAAAAAATAAATTGGAGGAAAATATGATGCCTATATCAAAACAAGAAAAGATGCTTATACTTGAAATACGAGAAAAAACCGATAAGAACATCAATGTAATTATCTCGAAAAACACAAAAACCGGTGACTACTATATAAAAGAAATTTCAAATCCTAAAAGAGTGTTGCCAGATTAATTGAGTTTAAAGATGCAATTATCACTGTCTTACTAATTAGCAATGCGAAAAATTAATTTTCTATTTACTAACAATTTCGATTAAAAATTATAAGGAGGACAATATGGAATTTAATGATATTTTCATAACGATAACAGGCTATAAATTTTACTCGGGTATAAAACCCTTTAAAGTTGGTGCTAAACTTAAGATTATTAAAGAGCCTGATAATATTCACGACCCTGAGGCGATTGCAGTATACGATCCTGTTTTAGATAAAGTAGGGTTTGTCTCAAATAGCGTCCACACTACAGTTAAAGGAACTATGAGCGCTGGTAGGTTGCATACTAAAATTCCAGATGAATGCGCAGCAATCGTTTCATTTATTGCTGATGGAAGCGTTATTGCTCGTGTTATTGCTGATAAAAAACTAAAAGTTAAAGTAGATATTTCATTTGAAGATATTGAGTTGCCGGACTGTGATATTGATTTTAATACTATTTTAGAGTAAGTTTCATCTTAGTTTGGTTAAATGAGCCCCAGAAAGGCTGACCAACATAAACAGCAGCTTATTTAGTGATATGTGAGCTCAATAATACATCGGATACTACATACCCCCTAAAATCTCACGCATTTCGCGCATAGCCTCATTTACCATCTTTTCAAATTCATTTGCAGAGAGACGATATGCATTGTGTCCCCATATTATCATCTGCTGGAGTCTGTCTGATGTCGCAACGGTCACTCGGTGCTTTTTTGCCATCTCGCCAGTCACCCGCTCGATATAAGTATCTGCGGTCTCACGCTCTTTTGTATACACAACTGTTATATTATGATATTGCATGGTACTGCCAATACCACCATGTACTTTATAGGCATCAAAAACGACTATTATCTCATAATTTTTAAGCGCTGCAAAGTTGCATAGGATATCGCAAAGCCTGTTTCTTGCCCCGTCGATAGTAGTTTCTGATAACTCCTGAAGCTCCCTCCATGCAAAAATTATATTATAGCCATCAACAAGCAGATAATTATTAATACCATCTTGTTTTTTTGGATTATAGCTATAATTTTCTTCTATTTCCGCTTTTATCGCCTTTTGCGACTTTGCAAACCCATCTCGTTTAACCGCTCCATATGTTCTCTCATATATCGCAAGCAGCTCATCATCGCTAACTGAGTAGTTTTTCCCATAGCGACGAGGTTTCGTTTCCTCGGAAACATTTTCATTTCTTTCTTTCATAACAGGTATATGCATATGTTTATCAGCTTCATCCCACTGGACAATATAACCGCTTCCTTGCTTGCAGAATACCGAATTTGCCGAAAAATTTTTGTCAGCTTGCGGATTATATCCAATTTCCCGCACGATATCCTCTGTATTATGAGCTGGAAAATACCCTTTAAGTGATAGTGAAATTCTACCTCTACCCTTTGTATAACGAAGGAGAGTTGATTGGTAGTTATAGCCTGCCAACACAGGAAAACTCCCCTTTATAACGCTGTACTCCCCTTTATTTTCAGGCGGCTCATAGCTTCCAAACATCATTCCGATATCATTTAAAGCCCGTCCCAAGTTTTCAGAAGGTAGCTCAATTCTAAAATTATAAAACGGCTCAAGCAGAACCGACTTTGCTTTCAATAAACCCTGCCTTAGCGCTCTATATGTAGCCTCTTTAAAATCTCCGCCCTCAGTATGTTTATTATGCGCTCTGCCAGCGGTTAGGGTTATCTCTATATCAGTTAGCTTTGAGTTTGTTAAAACTCCTGTGACCTCTTCTTGCGATAGATGCCATAAAATCAAATTTTGATAATTTTCCGCTAAAACATCCCTTGAACAGCTGCTCCGAAGTCTTATTCCGCTTCCTGGTTTTAACGATTTTAAGCGTAGATGCACCTCTGCATAATGACGGAGTGGCTCAAAATGGCCTGCACCATAGCTCTCCCCATCTATTGTTTCCTTGTAAACAATATTAGCTTTAATAAAGTTTACATGGAAACCAAATCTCTCATAAATAATAGTCTGCAAAATTTCTATCTGCACTGCACCCATAAGCTTTAGCTGAATTTCTTTTATATCGCTGTTCCAAACGATTTTGAGCGCCGGGTCTTCTTCTTCCAAAATTTTCAGCTTAGATAAAGCAACAAAAGGGTCGATATCCATTGGAAGTTCTGCCCTGTAACTTAAAACAGCTTCTATTGATTGGGTGATGGTATTACCTAAAAAACCATACCCCTCTCCGGTAACGCT
>CAYJGN010000020.1:8856-30890 GCA_964369635.1 uncultured Oscillospiraceae bacterium | reverse complement strand
AACTGCACAGACCGCACCTGCAAAAACTTCTGATTTTGTTTCGTAGCGCTCACCTGAGTAGATACGTATTTCTTGAATTTTTTCATCGCTATCTTCTGGCAACCGCTCTTTAACCGCTAAACTACCGCCCATAATCTTTAGATGGGTGAGCCTTGTACCGTCTTTATCGAATGATATTTTATAGACGCGCGCTCCAAATTCTGTCGGGTACTCTTTTTTTGCTGTATAGCTATCCAGTGCATTGCAAAGATTGTCAATCCCATCAAGTTTAAGTGCTGAGCCAAAAAAGAGCGGCATTATATCTCTTGAAATTATTCCCTTTGCTATCGCACTTTTTTTTATTGTTCCTGTCTCTAAATATTCTTCCATAAGCTCTTCAGAAACCACTGCCGCTTGCTCACTAACTCTCTTTTCATCGCCAAAATCTATACACCTATTATCAAAAAGCTTATTCAAACTCGCTTTAATATCTTCTCTTTTGTTATGCGATATATCCATTTTGTTTACAAAGATACAAGTAGGAATGTTGTTTTTTTGCAGAAGCGCCGCTATTGTTTCAGTATGGCTTTGAACGCCATCAACAGCACTTACAACTAAAACAGCATAATCAAGCACCGAGATAGCACGCTCCATCTCGGTTGAAAAGTCAAAATGTCCTGGGGTGTCGATAATATTTATACGGGTCTCACCTGTCGTGAAAACCGCTTGCTTTGAAAATATGGTAATTCCTCTCTTACGTTCGAGTTCATGGTTATCGAGATGCGCATCTTTATGATCAACTCTACCTATCTTTCGAAGTGCGCCTGCAGTATAGAGCAACGCTTCAGAGAGGGTTGTTTTTCCAGCATCAACATGAGCTAAAACACCTATAGTTATCTCTTTCATAAGAATCCTTTTTTAATTTTATTTATATCTATTATAACATATTTTTTCTAAAAGTTTAGTAAAATCGCACTCGGAAATTTTAGTTTATTTCTTAATTTTTCATATGATTGTGTCGATATAATATTTATAAACTATTTTCGGGAGGAAATTTCTATGAAGATATATTCCGATAAAAATAAAACTGTTAAAACAGGAGTTTTAGAGGCGGCTTCTGTCTCTGCAGAGCGCAATTTCACAGCTGAAAATGATTACTATATAGCTTCAAAGCAGTCGAGCAGAGAGCGTGAGAACACCGATGTTTTCACCCATGCAGATAGCTCATCTGACGAGATAGCAAGCTATGAAAAATTCAAAAGCGATAAAAATGCAATTCCAGCCGAATCCCGCATTGCACTTGAAGAGCTTTTAACTAACCTGAAAAAAAGCCGTTCAGAGCTATATCGGCTCGATGATGAAGCCGCAGCATACCGCGATATGCTTATTGGAAAAATCAAGGACGCTTTACGCGACGAATCAAAACCTACAAACTTTTCTAAAGAAAACCATATCCTCGATGCTGTTATGCAGGCATTTGAAGCTGAGCGCAGAGCTATTGAGAGCAGAGTTTTAGAGATGAAAAAGATGCATACATCGCTTAAAATCGCAATCAAAACTGTTGATGGGTTAGCTACCGAAGAAGAGATAAGGTTTTTGCAAAAGTCTACCCCTTCAGTTTATGAAGCTGCTCTCGCGCAGATAAAGGCAAGGCATTTAAACGATAAAGAGCAGGATAATCAGCAGAATAAAGCAGTTGAATTTTTGGGGTGATCTAAATTTTTAGATATAGCTACCCATTTCAAATACTGCTCTAAAAAACATATAATTAACCGCTCTATGCCGTAAGAATTTATTATTTTTTTATATTTAATAGCTTGATTTAAAAGAAAATTTTATCTCGTTTTGCTTAAGTTTAAAAAAGCGATGTTTTGAATAAACTCATCGTTTTTTTGTTGCAAAATATAATCATCTCTTTTTTGCTTATATAATTGATTATTTTTTTCATTTATAGTATAGTTATCCTATAAGATTATTATTAAAAGAGGTGGGTATATGAACTTGGAAAGCTACTACAACAAGATACAATCCCTTCACGGTCTATCAGAGGTAAAGGAAACTATCGCTAAGTGGAACACTATTCTCACAAACCTTAAAAACAAAAAAGAGAAGACTGCAACTCTCCTGCCAAACCTCTTTTTAAATTCAAAGCAAGGTGCTGGGAAGAGCTATTTTATCGAGTTACTTTCCGAATATTTATATCAGACAAAGGCTATCTCATTTTATGGCGACGTTCGCTTTTTTGAGTTTTACCTTGAATACATACCGCCAAATGCCGAGATGAGCGAGATAAACAGATTCTCGATAGAGCTCCGAAATGCCGCCGGGTTCCGTTCAGAATATAAGGGAGTTGTGGCTATTGATATAAGCGAGTGGGCAAACCACTCAAAAGAGGATCATTTTATTCTTTTCCTTGAATATCTTTCGATAATTGATGCAAATGTCTGCATTGTTTTTATGGCAAACAATCTTATGGAGGACAAGATAGCCTCCGTTGAAAAGGTACTTAATTCCTTCTGCCGAATACGCACTGTCGATTTCCTATATCCTCCAAAGGAGGGATTTGTTGATTTTTGTAAAAAACAAATAGAAGATTACTCACTAACCCTTGATGACTCTGGGTATCTTCTTCTTTGCGACAGCATCGAGCGACTCATGAAAAGCGAATATTTTGGTGGCTATAAAACTATAAATAGGCTTTGTCTTGATATAGTTTTTGAGCTCTCGAGCAAAGAGGTGGCTGATGGTGTTTTAACCGCTGCTCATCTTGTTGATTTCAAAAGCGATAGCCCATTTATTGAAAAACTCTGTGCAGCGAGAGAACTCTCACGGATAGGGTTTGGAGGTAGTTTATAATGAATTTAGATAAATATAAATTTAACAGATATTTCAGAACTGGCCATGAATCGAGATTCGCAACAAAAGAAGAGATAAAGTCGGTCTGTGATAGGATAGATTTAAGCTCAACAGACTATCCCGCCGCAGGTCTTCCAATGATGAACGATGGAAATATAGCATATGTCGATAGTTTAGATAACCACAGTCTTATTTTTGGTTCTACCGGTAGTAAAAAAAGCCGTCTTTTCTGTATGCCAACGCTAAGAATGCTAATAGGTGCTGGCGAGAGTTTTGTTGTTACCGACCCGAAGGGTGAGCTTTTTGAGCGGAGCAGTGGCGCTGCAAAAGAGGCTGGGTATGATGTCGTTGTGCTTAACTATCGCGACCTCTATCATTCAGATAGTTGGAATCCGTTCGCTGTTCCCTATAAGCTATATCATGAGGGAGATAGAGAGGCTGCTGTTGCAAGGCTTAATGATTTCGTTAATGCCATAGCTGAAAAGCATGAGAGCAATACCGATGATATCTTCTGGATAACTGCCGCTAAAAGCGTTGCGCTATCTATTGTTATAACTATGCTTGATGTCTGCAGCTTTGAGGAGTGTAATCTGCGCACCTTCACACGGTTTTGTACCGAGTTTGCAAAAGGGGTTACCGACCCTATTATGGTTCGCGCCTATAACCTCTCCGACGATGAGATAACAAAAAACTATTTATACGACCTTATGCAGAAAATCCCGCCCGATAATATAGCAAGACTCAACTACGATGGTATAGCAGGCTCTTCAGATAAGGCAAAAGGCGATGTTCAGTCGACCCTTTTCTCGATGATAGGTATTTTCATAACGCAAGAGGCACTTGTTCGAAATATGAGCACTACAAGCTTTGATATAAACAGCATTGGAACTAAAAAGACTGCCGTTTATCTTATTGTTCCAGATGAGCGGACGAGTTATCATTTTATCGCGACAACATTTATAAAGCAGTGCTATGAGCTTCTTATAATAAAAGCGCAAGAGCAGAAAAATCGCAATCTTCCTATTCGAGTAAATTTTGTGCTTGATGAATTTGCAAACATCCCAAAAATTCCGGATATGCCCTCGATGATTTCAGCTGCAAGAAGCAGAAATATCAGATTCTTCCTTGTTTTACAGAGCATGCATCAGATGCGTGAAAAATATGGAAATGATGCTGAAACTATAAAGGGTAACTGCGAAAACTGGGTATTTTTGGCGAGTAAAGAGATACAGCTGCTATCCGAAATCAGCGAGCTTTGCGGAAAAGTTGCATCAGATGCCGGTATATCATATGAAAAGCAGCCTCTAATATCAATTTCTCAACTTCAAAGACTTTCAAAAGAGAGAGGCGAAGCGCTTATCTTCTGTGGGCGTCAGTATCCGTTTATAAGCGAAATGGCAGATATCGACGACTGCGCATTTAAAAAGATTGCGCCATTTGTTAAAGAAGAAGTTTCTCTATCTGCTGTACAAAGCATTTCACCGCAAGAATTACTCGAGGATATCAGTTCCGGTAAAAGGCCTCAACCTTTCGGTGCAGAGGTTGCAGAAAAGGAGCGCAAAAAGCAGTTAGAAGATGCCAAAAACAAACTTATACAAACTGAAAAAGAAAAGAAAATTGAAGATATAATCAAGAAAAACGGCTATATAGTCGCAACTTCATATGACGTTTTAGAAAATGACGAAGGTGAAATTCTTTTCTCGATTCCGCTCGATGACCCATATAGCTTTTGCGATATTGAAAACCCCGTTATCTATTACGACGGTCTTTCGCATTCCCTTCTCACATCAGATAATAAAGAAACTATAATCTGCGACTATATTTCACCAGCCGCTCGTGATAAGGTTTATAATAGAGATAGTTTATATTTAAACTTCACTGAAACAGATGATGATGAGGGCAATATCGTTCATGAGTTTCAGGCAAATTTAATTCGGACTGATTTCGTATCATCAGTTGCAGAGTTATATGTAAATGATTCGAGCGAAGATGATGATTGGGACTAATAGTTTGACTTGGCTCGATATTACAGCTAATAAGAGCTAAGTTATGCACATTTTCACAGCGGGACAAATAGAAAAAACTTTTAGTATATGAGTAGCAACTATCTATATTTTTTCATAGATT
This sequence comes from uncultured Oscillospiraceae bacterium, assembly GCA_964369635.1. GTDB lineage: Bacteria > Bacillota > Clostridia > Oscillospirales > Ruminococcaceae > CAYJGN01. The sequence continues at coordinate 25,928 of CAYJGN010000020.1, read as the reverse complement.
GAATTGATAAACTTTTATTAATTTAATTTGAAGGGAAATGAAAAATATGGAAAGTAATTGCTATCTTGATAAGTCAGTTTACGGAAACTCTATAGATATCGACCCACAAGGCGATGAAAGCGAAATAAAGGCGGATATCGTCGTCTCTGAGTATCGTTCGGTGAGGCTTTGGGGCAGAGTTATAAACTGTTACGGCGCACCAGTTGCAAACGCGCTTATAAAGCTTGTTCGTGTTCGTTTTTCAGGGGATTGTGGATACATTTATGAGGGCATTGCTCATACTGTTTCAGATTGCCAAGGCTTCTATCAATTTGATTTGTGCACAGATGATTGCGATGTTAAGTATAAAATTCTTGTAAACAAATCGACGGTCGGCACCGAGAGAGTTATTGTGCCAAACGGCGGTAACTGCAATCTTTGCGCCGAAACAAGATACAACCCATGCGGTGAGTATCGCCATAAAGTTTGTGAACCTTATAAAATAGAGTGTTGCGGCAACAAAAACGAAAAAGGCCCACATGGTTGCGGATGCCCAAAATGCAGAGAATCAAGGTTCTAATTTTGAAATAAAATAATATTTAGATTAGCAGGTTTTTAGAGTAAAGCTGATTAGTTAAAAAGGCAATGTGATTAGATGTTCACATTGCCTTTTATATTAGAAAAACTAAAATTTTTATATCATACGACCCTCATCTACCGCTAAAATTTTTTCTTAAAAAACACTGTTATTAGCTGTTATTTCAGATATTTTTCGTCAGATAAAAAAATAATATATTTGGTTAAACGTGTAAGTGTTAAAATCAATTAAAATATTACCTATTTTTATCAAATTTTCTCTTTTCAAATAAATAAAAGAGTTATATAATAAAGATAGTTACAGTATTTAGCTTTGTTTGCGAAAGGAGCGTTATCTAATGGATAAAAAACCGTATATCAGGAAGACGAAAATAATCTGTACGCTCGGCCCCTCAACAGATGATGAAAAAATTCTTACAAAACTCATTGAAAACGGAATGGATATTGCGCGAATTAATATGTCTCACGGCACTCATGATGATCAGCGTATACGCATTGATAAACTAAAAAGAATTCGGAGCGAGCTTAAAAAACCAATAGCTCTTTTAATGGACACAAAAGGCCCTGAGGTACGACTTCGCAAATTTAAAGATGGATTTGTTGTCCTCAAAGAGGGAGACCTCTTCACCCTTCGCACCTATTATAGCGAAGGTGATGAAACCGGATGCACCGTATCTTATAAAGATTTACCCTCTGATGTTACACGAGGATGTAAGATACTTATCGACGATGGCCTTATAGCTATGATTGTCGAGGAAATTCGTGAAAATGAAATAGACTGCCGTATTGAAAATGGCGGACGAGTTTCGAATAATAAGGGTATAAATCTGCCGGGCTGTCATCTATCGCTTCCATATGTTAGCGAAGCTGATATCGAAGATATAAAATTTTCAATAGCCGAAGATTTTGATTTTATAGCCGCCTCGTTTGTTCGAACTGCAGATGATGTCTTAAAAATCCGCGAGGTGCTTGAAGAAAACGGCTGTGAGAATATGAAAATAGTCGCGAAAATCGAAAATGCGCAAGGCGTTGAGAATGCCGATGAGATTTTAAGAGTTTCAGACGCTATAATGGTTGCCCGTGGCGATATGGGCGTTGAAATAAGCTTTGAAGAGATACCTCGAATTCAAAAAGAACTCATTAAAAAAGCATATTCAGCTGGAAAGCATGTCGTAACAGCAACGCAGATGCTCGAGTCGATGATAAAAAATCCGCGCCCAACAAGAGCGGAGACAACAGACGTTGCAAATGCTATCTACGACGGCACGAGCGCTATAATGCTAAGTGGAGAGACTGCCGCTGGCGATTATCCTGTTTTAGCGGTTAAAACGATGAACACAATAGCATGCACCACCGAGCAAAATATCGATTATGCTGAAATTTTTAGAACATATAAATTTGAAACTGAACGGGATGTTACCGGTGCTATCTCACATGCGACATGCACCACCGCTCACGATCTTGGAGCAGTTGCCATTCTGACCGCCTCAAAAACAGGGCTTACTGCAAAACTCATTTCAAAATATCGTCCTGCCTGCCCTATTATCTGCGGGTGTATGGATAGCAAAACGCTACGTCAGATGACGATGAGCTGGGGTGTTACCCCAATTCTAATGGATGAGATGGAGAGCACTGATGACTTGATTATGGGAGTTGTTGAAGTAGCGCAGCAGCATGGGTATGTTAAGCGCGGTGATATAGCCGTTATAACTGGTGGTATCCCCGTTGGCGCTTCTGGTACTACAAATATGCTAAAAGTTCATCTCGTTGGAAACATTTTAGTTGAGGGAACCCCTGTTTCTAAAGGCTCTGTAACCGCAAGGCTATGTGTTTGTAGGAGCGAAGAAGATGCGATAAATAACTTTGTTGATGGAGATATTCTTGTTATAAAATCAACCTCAAACAATATCATGTCGATACTACGAAGAGCTGCTGGCGTTGTAACTGAGATTGATGGACTAACCTCGCATGCGGCAATAGTAGGTCTCGCGCTTGGAATTCCAGTTATAATCGGAGCTGCTAATGCAACGGAAATTTTAACAAGTGGAACAACTGTTCGCATCGAGGGCGATAAGGGAATTGTGCTGAGTTTATCTGAATAAACAACTGCTAGTGATACTAACGTTCCCTTAAATTAATTCCCAACGGCAGTTAGCAGCTACTCTGCTGCAATTAGCATTTATCAGTCCCCGTACCCTGCACAAATGCTCGATTTTATTAAAAAAGAAGTGGATGAAATATCCACTTCTTTTTTTGCAAGACAGCCGATTTCGCATCTATCTTATATTTCGGTGTTTTTTCACTATATATAAAACTATATCCAAGTCGAAACTATAAATCGCTTTTTATCGCTTTTCCTCAGATTTTGGACTATTGTATCATTTTTTGTTTTATGATAAACTTTAATATAAAAGGAGGAGTGACTATGATATCAAAAAACAGTAAAATTCCTATTTGGTCAGCTCTTGCTTTTGTATTTCTATTATGTGTCACGTTATGGTATGCAAAGAGCTATTTTCGCCACCAAAATGTTAATTATACAGAAGTAACTTCGGAAAACGGTTACTGGGACCTTACAGAAATTGATTTTGAGACAACAGTTGTTTATCTCACAGGTTCTGTTTCTTATATAGAAGATGCCATCTTAACTCCTTTAGAGTTTGAAGCGCGAGAAGATGAAGCGGTTATCGGACAATCTGTCGATACTGAATCTGGGCGGACTGCAAAGCTGATTATTGAAATGCCAGATGATGGATACTATAATCTCTTTATTCGTGGAGACTACGCAAGAAGCGCTTATATCAACGGTGAGTATCGCGGCACTGTCGGAACTCCAGCAACAACAGCTGAGGACTTCAAAGCGGCATTTGGAGAGATAGACGCCGATACAAAAGCATATAATAATATCTTTGAGCTGATAATTAGCGGCGGTAATTTTGTTCATCAAAACGGCTCATCATACTCGAATATTATAATAGGTAGCCCCGATAATGTTTCATGGTTTATAACTTTCCAAACATCGGTTGAAATTCTTGTCTGCGGTATGCTGTTTGTTCTTTTCATAATCCATCTAATGATGGCTCTTATTTTCGGAAATAAAAGGCTAAATCTATGCTTTTCAGCAGTGTGTTTGCTTTTTTCAATAAGGCTTGGGCTGGTTGGAAATAAAGTTTTATATGAATTTGCGCCTGATTTTCCTTGGGAGATTGCATTCCGAGCTGAATATATAACTATGATTTTAAGCTCTGCTTTTCTGCTTATAATAATATATCTGCAATTCAATATGACTATGCCGAAAAAATCAGTTATCGCTTTGAGCGTGTTTTTCATTTTCGGGTCTTTATATTATGTTTTTGCAGATACTTTTTCAATGTCTAAAACAGTTGCGCCCCTAAATGCCCTTCAGCTTCTAACAATTAGCTATATAATTATCAGCATTATTATTTATTTTATCAAACTACGCCGGACAAAACAGACCGATATAACAGTTCAGGTTATTGCGTTTATCGCCGTGATATGTCTTTTCTATGCCGTTATAAACGATATTCTCTATTATAGCAATATCTTCCTTATTGGGGTTCAGTATACGATGATTGAATTTTCAATTCTTATCTTCTCATTGTTTGAGGCTATCGCCATTTTCCATACAACAACAACTATGCTAAACGATGCAAAAATAGCCGAACAGGAAGCAAAAGGAAGAGTTGCATCTCTTGCGCTATTAAATAAGATGAAAACAGAATTTTTGCAGGATATAAGCCACGAGATGAAAACACCGCTCACCGTTATAAGAACAGGTGCCGAACATGCGAAAAGACAGCTAAATCACTCTGAAATTAAGCTTGATAAAACAAACGCTACTCTCGATATGATTGAAGATGAGGCAACAAGACTATCTAATATGGTCGGCGGAATGGTCGATATGGCAAATATGAAAACATTCAATAACCGCACTAAAACAGATTTCAATATCTGCATTGAATCGGCAGTAAACGCCTTAAAGTTAATAGCTAAGCAAAGTAACACAACTCTTGAATACTATCATAATGAACATCTTCCTTTTGTTTTTGTTGATCCTGATAGTTTTAGTTTAACATTATCAAACATTATAACAAACGCCATTAGACACACTAAAAATGGCTCTATAAAAATCACCACCATGTATGATAGTTCGTTTATCGCGGTATATGTTCGCGATAATGGTGTTGGAATTAAAGATGAGCTGCTCCCAAATGTTTTAAGACGCGGCGTTTCATATAGCAACAGTACAGGCCTCGGTCTTTATATCTGCAAGTCTGTTATAGAGTCCCATGGTGGCAGTTTGAAAATCGAGAGCACCGAAGGTCGTGGCACGACTGTATCATTTACCATTCCAGTATACGGTGGACAGGAGGCAGGACATTGAATAAAATTTTATTAGTTGAAGATAATCCAAAGGTCTCATACCTAAATAAAGAGATATTAGAAGAAGAGGGCTACTTCGTTAGCTGTGCTTTCACTATTGCAGATGCAAAAAAGCTTTTTGATGAAGATAAACCTGATATAGTTATCCTTGATGTTGGAATGCCAGATGGGAGCGGCCTTTCTTTTCTCGATAGTATTCGAGAAGAAACAAATATCCCAGTTTTGATGCTCACTGGATTTTCAAGGGATGAAGATATAGTTCGGGCTTTCAATCGCGGTTGCGATGACTATCTTGCAAAACCCTATTCTATCGAAGTTTTGCTTGTGCGTATTAAAAGGCTTCTCCAAGTTATGAAAAGGAGTGCAAGCAATATTACTGTTGGCAGACTAACAGTTGATCAAAATGCAAATAAAGCATATATTGACAACACCGACCTCTTGCTAACTCAGCAGGATTTTGCCCTTTTAAAGATGCTTGTTTTAAATGAAGATAAAGAGATAACATTCGAGAAGATATTTCGCGAAGTTTGGAATAGTCCGATAAATTCTGATACCCGTGCGGTTGTTAGCGCCATTTCTCGCCTTCGCAAAAAAATATCAGATTCCGGCTATGCTATTTCAGCTGTGTACGGTGTTGGATATAGATTTTCAAAAATTTTGTAAAATCGCATAAGCAAAATAAATAGCAACGTTTATAAAAAGAAAGTTACTCAGCCGCTCGTCTCGAATAAGATAATCTATTATTGGAAACAGTTTTTGCAGCAAAAAAGGTGATGCGAAATAATTCGCATCACCTTTAATTTTTTTATCCGATTGCAGGACTCTTTTCTTTTTTCTTATGAAGTCCCATAAACTCAAGAGTTGCACAGTAGGTATCAACAAAATTAACAACTACCGATTCCCTGTACTTCGGGATTTTAAAAGGGGTTAATGGCCACATATGCTTTGCTATTATATCTCTTTCAACAGCTGATACTCCAAAATGCTCCTCGGCATTTTTCATAGCTATCTCTGGATGTTTGAAAACACCTTTAAACTGAGATATTCCGCACTCACCCCATTTGCATAGGTGAAAATCATGGAGCATAGCGCCTCTTGCAGCACTTCTTGCATCAAGTCTTAGTTTTTTACAAACCATATAACTCGTATATGCAACATAGATGGAATGCTCAAAACAGTTAGTGTCCTCATTGTGTTGACTTATCTCTTTCATCGCTAAAACATGTTCGTTTACCAGTATATCCGAAATACAATCTAAAAATTCCGCTGGGTAGTTTTTGTGCATCAAAAAATCCTTTCATTATTATCTTCAATATATTGTACTACGTTTTTGTAAAAAAATAAACAACTTTTGAAGAAATATTTTTTGTAAATTTTAGTAAAACATTTTATTATCTAAGGTAAATTATTGACATACAGTGTATAATACAATATATATGAACTAAAAAGGAATGATATTATGAAAATAGATAAAAAATGCGGTTGCGGCAGTCACGAGCATAAACATGAAGACGGGGGCTGTTGCGGCAGTCACGAACATAACCACGGTGATAACCACCACCATAACCACTATGGCATGGTGCATGGTCATTTTAACCCAGCTGACTCTCCGCTTGAGAGCTACCTGCTTAAAACTCTCAAAGCAGCTCATTTTCTGCCGGTTGTTCAGTTTATCATGAAAAGCGAAAAGTCCTCTCATTTTGAGTCAATTGCCCTCTCTCCTGTTTTTATGGTTAGTGAAAGCGATGATATCGAAAAGATTAAAACAACTGGGGCCGCCCTTAAAATACTTGAAAATCAGGGATTTCTAACCCTCGACTACGATATACCACTTGATAATTATAGCTATGATGAGTATAAAAATTCAGCGGTATATAAAGAATTCACCCTTATGATGGAAGAAGCCGCAACAAGAGATGGTTTTGTTTATGATAGCGCAGAGCTAAACTTTGGAAGTATAGCGCTCACCGATAAAGGCGAAGCTACAGTAGCCACTCTTTTATAGAAAAATATTTATCGGACAGGTTTTCCTGTCCGATTTCAAGTTACCGTTATAAATATATATTATTTTGAAATATTCTTATAATTTTGCTGTCTTAATAGGTAAGGAGGGTAGTTTATGACTGATTTAGAGATAATAAACCTATATAACCATCGAGATGAAAAGGCAATAGTTGAAACAGAAAAAAGATTTGGTAAACTGCTTTTTTCTGTAGCTGAAAACATACTGCGAAACAAAAGTGATAGCGAAGAAACAGTAAATGATACTTATAAAAAGGCCTGGTTTAATATTCCCCCAGATATGCCAAACCGCCTTATCGCCTACCTATGCAAGATAACTCGAAACTTAAGTATTAATCTATACAACAAAAATCACGCGACAAAAAGATATAGTGGTTTTGATATTGCACTATCTGAACTATCTGATGCTCTCCCCGATAAAACAGCAGATGAGAGCGAGCTGTTTGTTGTGACCGATGCTATAAACAGTTTTTTGAAATCCCTACCAGCAGATGATAGGATCATCTTTTTGCAAAGATATTTTTACTGTTTTGATATAAAAAGCATCTCAAAAGACAGCGGTATTATGCAAAACACCATTGCAACAAAACTGCACAGAATGAGAACAGCGCTAAAGAAGCACCTTGAAGACGAGGGGGTTTATATATGAGAGAGCTTAAATTGTTTAAGTCTATTGGAGATATTAAAGAAGAATTTATCGAAGAGTCTGCACCGCGCGCAAAAAAAACATTTTCTGTTAGAAATTTAGCGGCGGCGGTTGCGGTTATCGTTGCTGTTTCGATTTTCGGTTCTATTCTTCTGCCGATGTTTGGCGGTAGTAGCGATGGAGGTATAAATGAGGGCGATAACGGCGGGTATCTCGCATATGCAGGTCCTATATTACCGCTCACCGCTGATAATGCTAATGAAATAACAGCTATCAGAGAAACAAGTTTTGGTTTTGCACCACTTGATGTTTTAAATGATATAACTATAAGTGATAATTATACTTTACAAAACACCACCGACAGCGATATTATTTTAAATGCTTCTTATCCGTTTATCTCAACTGTTGAAGAGGTTGCAAAGCTTGCGCCGACTATTAAAATTGATGGCGTGAATGCAGAAACATCCCTCACCGTTTTAGAGCAGGGCTCGCCCTTTTATAGCGAAACAGATCTTTCGAGCTTTGCTGGATATAAAGATTATCTAACTGATGATAGCTATGGTATATCTGATTTCACCCTATCTCCCCTCTTTGACCGCGAGGTTATTGTTTATGAGATAACAGGGTATTCGGGCGAGAATGAAGAGCATCCACCGGCGACAGTTGCTATTAATTTCAGAACTTCTGAGAGTGATAAGGTTTTAGCCTATGGATTCACAGGTGGCACCGGCTATGAGGACGGGTTGTCTGATTTAAGTTTTGATGCCGGGCAGTACAGCACAAAATATATTATCTGCCTTGAAGATGATATCACCGATATCGAGATAAAAGGCTATAAAACTGGCAACACCTCCGATGAAAATAACCGCCTTGATGGCCTTTATGCTGAATATATAAGATATACCGCAAATCTTTCGGATATACTTGGGGACGTTGTGGATAATTATATGATACGCCACGAAGAGGGCGGAGCGCTCACCCCTGAAATTATGCTATATGTACTATCAGAGGCACTAATCGATAAGCTATCACCACCAGAAAACACCGAAGAGCAAAACAGCTTAGATGCATATTTTCTTGAGGATTATCTCAGCTACGCAGCCTTTTCAGCAGAGCGGATATTCTATCTAAACTTTGAAATTTCACTGCCAGCTAATGCAACTATACAAGTCGATACCGAGTTTATAAAACAGGCAAGTTATAACTATGGCGGCATGGCAAACGATGATGTCAGCGGTTATGCCCTTGCAACAACTCTTGACTCAAACTTCAATTTTGAGCATCAGAGCGCATCTATTAAAAACTATGAAAACATCGAGATAGCAAGCCAAAACTTTGGATTTGACATTGAAAACGGCATAGATGAAGTAACGCTTGATTTAGAGGTCGAGCAGTACTATTTAGATACAAAAATCAAAGAAAACTAAAAGATAAAAAAACTCCCAAAGTGATTAAATTCACCTTGGGAGTTTTTATAATCGTAATTTATAGCTTCACAATCTCTTTGCCATGCTCGTTGTTTATAATCTGCCCGAGTGCGCTATATATAGCACTACCACCGCAGAAAATCCCAACATATCCGGCTATTTTATGAACGGTGTGCCCAAGTTCATAAGAAGAAATCATTATAAAGTTACTTAAGGCAAGAAGCAGAAAAAGCGCTGTTAGTGAGCCGAAAACAATCTTTGTTATCATATTGTGCCGGAGTGCCCCGATGAACATTCCAAAGGTAAATACTGCCCAAAGCAGAAGATAAATGCCGAGCGAGAACTCATCTGCTGCAACCACTGCTGTCTCGGTTACAAACGATGGCATTACCCAAATAAGCACAAGCGAGTGCCAAAAACAACCATAGGCAGTAAAGGCTGTTGCACCAAATAGGTTCCCTGTCTTAAACTCCATAACCCCTGCAATTATCTGTGCAAGTCCACCGAGCATAAGACCCATTGCCACTATAACAATTGATAGGTCCATAAATCCCGCATTGTGGACATTTAGCAGTATAGTCGTCATTCCAAAACCAATTAGTCCGAGGGGGCCTGGGTTTGCTGTCACAATTTTTCTTTCCATAAACTCTCCTATAAATTTAGTTTTACTGATAAATTATATCACCATTCGACATAGGTTACAACAGTAATAAAACTGTTTAGAAGATATAACAAAAATTCATTATAAAAACTGCAACTCTATACCAAAAGCAAAGAGTTGCAGTTTATTTTTAAATATTTATTTGTTATATTCGATGCTATCTATTTCTGAAACCTCAGTTGCTAAAATCCGATAGTAGGTATTTCCTGCCACCTCATAGGGTACAACAGTTCCAACCATTTCTATCGACTGCATCTCATCAGGGTACTCGTCCTCTTCATCATCTAAGATGAATTCAAGCCCTTGCGGACAACAACCCGTCGCATCATTTATAATGATAAAATTATACTTTGTGAGGGTGGCGGCATCGACCTCTGAATAAAACGTCCCCACAAATTTCATCGTCTTTTCGAGATAATCTGTTGGATTTGTCATAAGGTCATAGACCTGCGAGTAGACCATAGTGTCTGTCATAACGGTGAGGTCGATATCAATGCCACCTTCGCCGTTTGTCAGCGGTTCCCCACCTCCGCAAGCAGTTAAAAATAACGCTAAAGCGATAATCATTGGTATTATCTTTTTCATGCCCTTCTCCAAATTTTCTCGATTAAGATTGCCAATCCAAATACAGCTACATTAGTCGTAACAATTGTAGCGCCAACTGGTGTTCCTCCTATGATTGAAATAAGAAGCCCAGATGCGGCACAGATTATAGATATAACTCCTGATGCTATTATAACCGATTTAAAACTAAAAAACAATCTCATTGCTGAAAGTGCTGGAAATATAACAAGCGCTGTTATCAAAAGCGATCCGACGAGATTCATAGCAACAACAATAACCGCTGCTATTGTTATTGCGAGCAGTAGGTTATATGCACCTGCTCGCACTCCAGTTGCCCTTGCAAAAGTTTCATCAAAGGTAACTGAGAAAATTTTGTTGTAGAAAACTATAAATATAACTATAACAAATATAGCAAGACCCGCTGATAAAAAAACGTCGAACTCGGTAAGAGTTAGAATAGAAGTTGAGCCGAATAGCGTTGTACAGACATCTCCCGCAATATTACCCGATGCGTTTGGGAATATATTGAGCAGAAGATAGCCTATTGCAAGGGACGAGACCGACATCATAGCTATTGCGGCGTCTCCGTTTATCTTTGCATTTTGTCCTATGCGAAGGAGCAAAATTGCAGCAAGGGCTGTCAGTGGAAAAGCCAAAAGACTTTGGTTCGTAACTTTTAGCACCGAAGCTATTGCTATTGCTCCAAAGGCTATATGTGATAGCCCATCCCCAATATATGAAAACCTTTTAAGTACAAGGGTAACTCCAAGAAGGGATGAACAGAGCGCTATTAATATACCAACGATAAAGGCATACCGTACAAACGAATAGCTAAAAAAGAGAAGTAATGTATCTATCATTTTATTACCTCCATAATCTGCACTTTGTATTCCTCTGCGGACATTATCGACGCAGTATCAGTTAGATAGAGAATTCTATCTGCAAAATTAACAGCTGTTTTTATATCGTGGGTAATCATTATAATAGTTATCCCCTCATCGCAAAGAGAGCGAATAAGCTTATACATTTCAGCGCAAGCTTCGCTATCAAGTCCTGTTGCCGGCTCATCGAGCAGAAGAATTTTGTTTGTTGCACAAAGCGCTCTTGCAAGAAGGGTACGCTGTTGCTGTCCTCCTGATAGCTTGCTATAACTCTTATTTAAAAGATTTTCTATTCCCATCTTTTTAGCAGAGCTTTTCGCAAGTTCTTTTTCCTCTTTGCTATAAAACGGGCGAAGTCCGCACCTATTAAGGCAACCAGAAACTATAACCTCTAAAACAGATGCAGGAAAGTCTTTTTGCACCTGCGTCTGTTGCGGAAGATATCCTATATCGGTCGGTTTTATCCCCTCTGCAAATGATATCTCTCCAGAGAGTGATGGAATGAGGTTTAAAACAGTTTTAATAAATGTGCTTTTTCCAACACCGTTCTCACCAACAATACAGAGATATTCACCGGTATTCACATCAAAATTTATTCCGCTTATCACCGAGTTCCCTCGATAACCAATCTCCAAGTTTTTACAACTTATTAAACTTTTATTCAAAACATATACCTCTATAATAATACAGTCATTAGCGCGCCAAGATTTTCATCCATTACCGATAGATAGGTCAAACCTTCTTCAAGTTGATCTGAAGTTACCGACTGCAGAGAATTCATGACTAAGATTTCTCCTGACCGCTCTGTTGTATTGTCTATTATCGTAGTTGCTAAATCATCAGGTGACCCTTCGAGAATAATTACCCTATTTAGATTTATCTCGGTTTCAACTTTATCAGTCAAGAATGCCATTGTTTCAAAACTCGCTTCGGTTTCAGCCGAACAACCAGAGAAAGCAGCATAATAATTCAAATCGTAATCTTCGATTAAATAACGGAATGGAAATCTATCTGCTACAAGGATTGTATCATTTCTTGCATCTTCCACCACTTTAACATACTCAGCTTCTAAAGTTTCAAGCTCTGAAATATAAGAAGCGGCGTTTGACTCATAAGTTTCTGCATTTGCAGAATCAATATCTGAAATCACATCTTCGATATTCGCTACAAGCTCTATTGCATTGAGAAGCGATAGCCAAATATGCTCATCTGCATGCACATGGTCATGCTCATCTTCTGTGTGATCATGCTCATCTTCTGTATGGTCGTGCTCATCTTCTGCGTGGTCGTGCTCATCTTCAGCGTGATCATGCTCATCTTCTGCATGGTCATGCTCATCTTCTGCGTGGTCGTGCTCATCTTCTGTATGGTCGTGGCCATCGTCTTGCATTCCCTCGATAGTCTCTTCCATTACCAATCTATCTTCGATGCTATCCATAAGGTTTAATGTTATAAGCTCTTCATTAACAGGATCTGCCAACAGATCGTTTACCCATTCATCTGAATGCCCACCGTTATAGATAAACAAATCAGCTGATATGATTTCTGCTATATCACCTGTTGTTGGCTGATAGCTATGGAAATCAACTCCTGAATCAACTAAAAGTTTTAAATCGATATTTTCATTATCTTCACCGATAACATTGCGTACCCAGTCGTAGATATAAAATGATGTTACGACAACATCAATCTTTTCAGCATCGCCACTTTTCGCATCGCCGCCACTTGCGCCACAAGCAACAATTGATAGTGCGAGGGTAAGAGATAGAATTCCTGCTAATATTTTCTTTGCTGTTTTCATAAATAATCTCCTTTTAATTGCATTCTCTGCATTTTCCATACAGAGTTAGGTTATCTTTATCTATATTAAATCCCAAATTATCGGTTGCTGTGTCGATTAAAAGTTTTGAGATATTTTTGTCTATATGGTAGGTATTTTTGCAGTTGTTGCAGATAAGATGAATAATTCCACTGCAACTGCAAGGGTCGAGATAATGATATCCATTCTCGATACCATCTGTTTTTGCAATAGAAATAAGCCCATCTTTTTGCATACTCTTTAGATTTCTGTAGATGGTGCTAATGCTCATCTGCGGCAGCTTTTCGTGAATCTGCTTTGCTGAGAGGGTTGTATGCAAATTTTCAAAAAATAACTTTTGAATCTGTTCTCGTTGCGCTGTATTATATTTGCCCAAAAAAAATCAACCTTCTTTCTATAATTTGCAACTCATTCGCAAATCATATTTTATATTATTATAACCAAATTGTCAACGCAGTTTTAGGCGGATAATAAAAAAACTATTTAAAAAACAGATTTCATTTAATAATTATAAATGGATAACAAGACTTTACCCCCGCCCGCACCACCAGCTTTAAGCTTGCAAAAATACCGCTAAGCGGTATTTAAACGCATAAGATGCGTTTTGGTGCGGGCGGCAGAAAAACACAATTAATTAAAATAAACCTAAAACAAAAAATCCCCTCTTTTTAGGAGGGGATAATTCGCTATTCAATATCAATTTCAATCTCTTCATTAAGTCTGTGAGGAACTGGTTTTCCATTTTTCTTTCGCTGTTTGACGCATTCAGTAAGCAGATATTCAATCTGCCCATTAACCGAGCGAAAATCATCTTCTGCCCAACCAGCAATAGCCTCATAAAGTTTTTTATTCAGCCTGAGCGGTAGCTGTTTTTTGTTATCCATATTAGTAAAGCGTTCCTGAATTGACTATCGGCTGTATATCTTTGTTTCCGCATAGAACTACTAATAGGTTTGAAACCATAGCCGCTTTTCTCTCCTCATCGAGATCCACTTTTCCGCTCTCATCAAGCTTTGTAAGTGCCATCTCAACCATTCCGACCGCACCGTCAACAATTAGCTTTTTCGCATCAATTAGCGCCGCCGCCTGTTGTCTTTGAAGCATTGCTGCTGCTATTTCTGAAGCATATGCAAGGTAGGTTATTTTAGTTTCAACTATCTCAATTCCAGCATCGCGCACCTTGCTCTCAATCTCTTCTTTAATTCTATCGGCAACAACCTCACTCGAGCCACGAAGTGAGCCTTCATCTGGTGTACCATCCCCTGTTGTATCAACATTTTGAGAGATATCATAAGGATAGAGCCTAACGATATTGCGAAGCGAGCTATCGCACTGAATTGATAAAAACTCTTTATAGTTATCAACATTGAAAACAGCTTTTGCGGTATCGGTTACCCGCCAGATAACAGCAATAGATATTTCAACAGGATTTCCAAGATAATCATTTATCTTCTGGCGGTTGTTGCTTAGCGTCATAGCTTTTAGCGATATTTTTTTGTTTGTAAGGCCTAATTCAACCGATGCAGATGTTTGTGTTCCTGTTGCAATAGATGCACGTGATTCGGTTGTCATAACATCTCCACTCTGGCGAAGCTTCGTCTTTGCCGCTGGGTTTTGCGCTGAGCAAAACGGATTTACATAATAGAAACCAGCACCTTTAAGCGTTCCTACATATTTTCCAAATAGCGTTAAAACAAGCGCCTCTTGCGGTTGCAACAACTTAAGCCCCAAAAACCAAATCCAACCAAATGAAACATATGCAATGCATATAACCATCGATACAGTTGCAAGCAGACCGCCATTTGCATCAAGGCTAATTGCGCTGAAGATTATTCCCAAAATCGATAGTATGTATGATAATATAATCAGAATCAATACCGATAAACCACTTTTTGCTTTCAAAATTTTCTCTTCCATTTTAAACCTCCTAAAATATTATTATGATATCATTTTAATATCAATAAGAATATTTGTCAATAGTTTTTTTGAAATAAAGAAAAAAGGCTATGATAATAAAATCATAACCATTTTGCGTATTATAACAAACTATTCTAAAGTTTCAAAAGTTTTTTCGCATTCTCATATAGAAGCTTATCCATAATTTCCGGGCGGAAATTACAGTTTTTAAACTGCTCAACCGCTTGAATCATCGATCGGATAGGATAACCACTTCCAAATAAAAATCTATCTTCGAGATAGTAGTTCGCCGCTTTAACAAACTCTTCAGCAAACGGCATATTCGGAATATACCCATAAAAATCAGGGTAGAGATAAATATTCGGACAGATTAGAGAAATGCCAAGAATCCCCGCAACATAAGGCCAGCATCCATGATCTACTGCTATTTTAAGGTTTTTATATTTATTCGCAACCCTTTGGATATGGACGGGGTCTGTATAGCTTATGTCAGGTCCTACGAAAACGCTCGAGGTGAGCGATATTACAAGGTCATGCTCAATACAGCCCTCATAGATAGTTTCAAGTAGCGGATCATCGAAATACATCGGCGGCAGATTATATCCAGGCTCTATAGAAATCCCCTTAAATCCATATGACTTGCACCTTGCAATCTCCTCGCGCCAGCTGTTTGGCCTTTGCAATTCAAGCGCTCCAAAACCAATAAATTTATCAGGATATAGCTCTAAAAGCTCGGCTATCTCAGAATTTGGAACAAAACCATCGGTAAGGCTTTGCCTACCGTGTACAACTCCAATATCTATCCCTGCCTTTGCTCGCTCTTCAAAATAAAGCCCCATATCGCATTTTCTTGCCGACTCCATCTCGCCTGAAAATTTATTAAGCGCTGGTATCTCTTCTCCCGGCGCAAAATCTATATCTGTTTTTCTTGGGAAAAGCAGGGTGTTTGTTGCATAGCTTTTAAATGGCGGTCTGCTTCTGAAATCAATTATCATTTTTATCACTCCTCTTAGTTGATTATATCAGATTTTTTATTATTTTGCAGATTTTTTAGTGGCAAAAATTATCTTTGAATTTTGTAGATTTTGTCAGTATCGGATTTACAGTTATTATCTCTATTATCTTTTCAATTTGTTCAAATCAAAAAAATTTGATTTAATGTTGACAACTTCCTCAAAATAACATATAATATTGTCATATCAAAAAATATTGATTTGTATTTTATTGTTAGTACAATAAAAATGCAAACAGTATAGTTTTATAAAGGAGATTACTATGAAGAAACAAAATACGGAAGGCATTGGCTTTTTTGAGAGGTATTTAACAATATGGGTTGTTATTTGCATGGTTGTTGGCGTTCTTATTGGAAATTTTTTACCTGACATCCCTGCGTTTCTATCGAAATTTGAGTATGCAAATGTTTCAATTCCTATTGCAATTCTCATCTGGCTTATGATTTACCCTATGATGATGAAGGTTGATTTTCAGAGCGTTCGAAATATTTCGAAAAATCCTAAGGGATTATTTGTAACATGGATTACAAACTGGCTTATAAAACCATTCACGATGTTTGCTATTGCTTATCTATTCTTTTTCGTCATCTTTAAAGGGTTTATAACCCCAGATCTTGCGACCGACTATCTCGCCGGCGCTGTTCTTCTCGGTGCTGCCCCCTGTACCGCTATGGTTTTCGTATGGAGCCATCTAACAAAAGGAAACCCCGCTTATACCGTTGTTCAAGTTGCGACAAATGACCTTATAATTCTCATAGCCTTCACCCCGATAGTTGCATTTCTTCTCGGAGTTTCGGGAGTTTCTGTCCCATGGGATACCCTTATACTCTCGGTTGTTTTGTTCGTTGTAATCCCTCTTGCTGGTGGTATCTTCACAAGAAGCATCGTCACTAAGAAAAAAGGAGTCGAGTATTTTGAGAAGTCTTTCATCCCAAAATTCTCAAACATCACTATAATAGGCCTGCTATTAACTCTAACCTTAATCTTCTCATTCCAAGGCGGAGTTATCCTTGAAAATCCAGT
The DNA here is from genome assembly GCA_964369635.1 of uncultured Oscillospiraceae bacterium. GTDB lineage: Bacteria > Bacillota > Clostridia > Oscillospirales > Ruminococcaceae > CAYJGN01. The sequence goes on along the minus strand of CAYJGN010000020.1, from coordinate 8,975 downwards.
TCATATAGCTCTAATTGCAGTGCCGCTTATTATCCAAACTTTCCTCATTTTCTTTATAGCATATATTGCATCAAAAATATTAAAACTTCCTCATAGCATAGCGGCGCCTGCTGGCATGA
>CAYJGN010000020.1:5298-8846 GCA_964369635.1 uncultured Oscillospiraceae bacterium | reverse complement strand
GCGCTTTTTGGAGCTGATAGCCAAGTTGCACTTGCAACAATAGTTGGTGTTTTAGTCGAGGTGCCTGTTATGCTGATACTTGTTAAAATAGCAAACAAAACAAAGCACTGGTTTATTAAAGAAAAAAGCGAAGTTTAATGCTTCTATATTTTAAGCAAAACAAAAAGATGTTCGGTATAAACTGAACATCTTTTTGCATTTAATTAAATTTATTTTTTAGCTGCTGAAACTTTTTTAAGGGTTATTTCATACATCAAAACCATCAGACCTAAAGCTATCCCTAAAAACACAGGGTACAATCCAAAACTTATCTCTCTTCCAATCACTCCGAATAGCGCTGGCATTGTTAGGTTTCCTGCGTATGCCGCCGCCATCTCAACCCCTATAATTGCCTGTGAATTTTTAGTTCCAAAATTAAATGGGGTTGAATGGATAATACAGGGAAAAATAGGTGCAGATCCAAGCCCTACCATCGCAATACCTATAAAAGCTGTTATCTCGCCGATTGGGATAAATAGTATCGCAACACCGACTGCTATTATAGCACTGCCTGCACGTATCATCTGTTTATCAGTATATTTTATTGCGAAAAAGCCGCATATCCCGCGCCCGATTGTTATTCCAAGATAGAATAGCGCTGTGAATCCCGTCGCCAATTCAGCCGATATCCCTCGACTATAAACGAGGTAGCTGCTCGCCCAAAGTCCCGCTGTTTGCTCAACTGTGCAGTAGCAAAAGAAAGCAACCGCCATCTGCAAAACACCTGGAATTTTAATTATCTCTTTGAGTGAAATCGCCCTTTTATCTTTTGTTTCTTCAACCTTAGTTTCGGTCGATGCTCTCCAAATCGGCGCAGTGGTGAAAATAATTATTGATAGCACCGCTTGAACCGCAAATAGCAAAACATATCCAAATCTAAAGCTGCCACCACCTGTTAAAACTATTCCCATAATATATGGTCCCGCCGTTGCACCAACACCCCACATACAGTGTAGCCAGCTCATATGCTTGCTCTCGAAGTTTATCGCAACATAATTATTTAGCGCAGTGTCAACCCCTCCAGCGCCAAGTCCATAGGGAATAGCCCACAGACAAAGGATGAAAAAGGACGGACTGCTCGAAAAGCCAAAGAGGGAAATCGCAGTTATCGCAACGCTTAGCGCGGTAACCTTATGAACGCCAATCTTATTTATCAACCTGTTGCTATTAAGGCTTGAAATAATAGTACCTGCTGAAATAATAATCGTCACAATCCCCATACTCGAAATAGGAACCCCAAACTCTCCACTCACAACCGGCCAGGCAGAGCCGAGCACCGCATCGGGCAACCCCAGACTTATAAAAGATATGTAAATTAATGCTAAGAGCAAACTTGTCATATTAAACCCCCATTTTTTTGCTATACAATTATATCACTAAAACGATTTAATTGCTATTATAATTTTGCATTTTAATAAACTCATAATGACCGCAAATAAAGCTTAAATGCAGTAACACATTTAAGCTTTGTTTTAAGTTTATTAAAACGTATTTGATAATTTGCTTTAATTAAATTCTTCTTTAATCGTCTTTAAAATCTCGGGATTTCCCAAAACTTCCGTCGCAGTTGCCACAAGGGCAAGGCTTGCATTTTTCATTGCCAAATCGGCTTCTTTATTAACCGTTAAATTCGCAAAATCTTCGGTATGAAGAGCTGTGGCAGTATCTGTTATAGCGACCCATGGATGAATTGATGGAACAAGATAACTTAGGTCCCCCATATCGGTCGAGCCGTTTGTATCCTCTTTTATCATCTCTATACCGCCGATATCCCTCATATGTTTATTAAAGATATCCGAGAGAATTTCATTTGTCCTCATATCCTTATTTGTCGGCTCATTATTCCAAACATTAACTGTGCATCCTGTTGCCTTTGCCGCCGATAGCGCAGACCTCTCAATAAACTCACGAACTTCTTTTAAATCATCATAGCTCTTTGTCCGACAGAGGTATTTAAGAGATGATTTATCGGGAATAACGCTTGCTTTCTCACCGCCATTAGAAATAATCCCATATATATTGCTACCTTTGAAATACTGTTTCCCCGTTGCAATAATATTATAGCATAAAACGGCTGCATCAAGCGCATTTACCCCCTTTTCAGGCTCAATTCCTGCATGGGCGCTTCTTCCAAAAAAGTCTATCTGGAGCGACTCAATAGCCAGAGTTTTCCCACTGCTTATATTTTTATTTAATGGATGCACCATAAGCGCTATATCCACCCCGTCAAAACCGCCGTTTTTTAGTATGTCTATCTTTGTGCAGAGATTTTCTTCTCCTGGCGTGCAAAATAGCGATACCTCACCGCCAAGCTCGTCAACCGACTCCCGAAGCAAAACGGCTGCCGCAACAGCTGCCGACGATATAAAATTATGCCCGCATCCATGCCCGATATTTGGGAGGGCATCAGGCTCTGCGATAATAGCTACGACAGCGCCTTTATTTTTCCCTTTATAAACTGCGCGAAAAGCACTTTTAACATCCGCATAATCAGCAGTTATAGCAAATCCAAAATCCTCTAAAAAGCCTGTAAGCGCTTTAATAGAAAGATTTTCTTCACCGCCAATTTCAGGGTTTTCAAACAGATATTTCTTTAGCGCAACAACCCGCTCTTCTATCTCTTTATACTGATTTTCAAAAGAAAGGTAGTCCATATATTCCTCTAATATTTCGATAAAATTTCAGATAAAAGCTCGCCGTCGATATTTCCACCGGAAATAACAAGAGCTATATTTTTGCCGGTAAATTTCTCTGGGTATTCATTTAAAGCGGCAATTGTCGTGCAGCTTCCGGCCTCCGCTATATACTTCTCCTCTTTAGCCATAAACGAAGTTGCCTTGCAGATGCTCTCCTCTGAAACAACAAGCAGATCATCTATATAATCTGGGAGCATTTTATATGATAGCTCACCAACGCCTCCAAGCAGACTATCACAAACAGAATCATCTATTGGATATTCTGGATAGAAAGTTTTATCCTTAAAAGATGCCCACATAGCAGGACACGCCTGCGTTTGAACGCCTATTATCTTAACATCGGGTTTTATCCCCTTTGCGGCAACCGCTATTCCCGTTATAAGTCCGCCGCCGCCAATAGGCACAACTATTGTATCTATATCGGGATTTTGCTTTAGTATCTCAACTGCAACTGTCCCCTGTCCTGCATAGATATATGGGTCGTCATAATATGCATCAACAAAAGTCATACCGCTCTCTTTGATATATTCCATACCAAGAGCATGCGCTTTATCATAATCCTCTCCCATTATAAGCGCCTCGCCGCCAAAATATTCAATTTTCTCTATCTTGCTTTTTGGAGTGTTTTCTGGAACTATGATTTTCGCCTTATCAATGCCCAAAAGCGAAGCCGCATAGCTTACTGAACTGCCATGATTGCCACTTGAAACAGTTGCAACCCCTCTCGCCTTTTCCTCATCAGACAGCGAAAGCATCTTATTCAAAGCGCCCCTTATCTTAAAGCTCTTCGCCCTCTGGGTGCTCTCGAGTTTG
>CAYJGN010000020.1:0-5288 GCA_964369635.1 uncultured Oscillospiraceae bacterium | reverse complement strand
AAAAAAACCTTTTTATCCTTATTCCCAAGGTAATAGCTCTCTTCAAGCGGGGTTTCTCTTATATAACTTTTTATTTTTTCATATGCTTTTAAAACATCATCTTTAGTAAACGACATTACTTACGCCTCATCTCTATACTTATTTAGGTATTCTTTGAATTTAGCAAGACCATCTTTTATAATCTGGGTATTGTTGCAGTACCCCATTCGAAGATACCCCTCAACATCAAGCGCAGAGCCTGGTAGCAACAGAACTCCAGTTTCATTTAACAGGTCAATGCATAAATCCGCTGATTTCATATCGAAGTTGTATTTTAGGAAAGCAGTTGTTCCGCCCTTTGGTGGAACATAGTCGATAAGTGGCTCATTATCAACGAAATCTTTTAATATTTTTGCGTTTGTATTGCAAATTTCAAGATTTCTTTTTAGCATCTTATCTTTGTTTTGCAAAATAAGCGTAGCCATTTTGTCATCAAGTCCTGAAACGCTTATTAGATGATAATCGCGCTGCTTTGAAACTTTAGCGATAAACTCTTTAGGTCCCGCAATCCAGCCAAGGCGAACTCCAGCCGCTGAAAATGTTTTGGACATACTTGCCGTTGAGATACCTTTTTCATATAAATCAGCAATAGAAGCGGTAAAGCTCTCACCAGTATGGGTAAGGCCTCTGTATGCCTCATCGCATAGCAGATAAGCATCGCATTTTCTCGCAATTTCAACAATCTTCAAAAGATACTCTTTATCCATAACAGACCCCGATGGGTTATTTGGATTGTTTATGCAGATAAGCTTTGTATCGGGTGTTGCAATCTCGCTTAGTTTTTCAAGGTCTGGCAACCATCCATTTTCGGGAGTTAATCTCAAAATATGGGTATCTGCTTCAATCGACTCAGGGATTGAATAATGCTGCTGGTAGGTCGGCAGAACCGAAATAACCTTGTCCCCTCTCTCAACAAGAGTTAAAAAGGTAAGTCCGTTTGCGCCTATCGCTCCATGGGTCACAGATATATTCTCATGTTTTTGGTTTTCATACAACGAACAAATACCATCAAGAAGCGCCTTTGAGCCTTCAATGTCGCCATAAGTTAGCTTTAGATTTAATAGAGAATCATAAAACTCACCATTATCACAAGCCATCTCTAAAACTTCTTTAACTGTTATAGATTCAACGCATGTCTCAGCAAGGTTTAGTGTGCAGTTGTTTTCATATGCATTCATCCATATTTCAACACCAAAATCTTTAATTTTCATAAAACAGCTCCTAACTTTATACTAAACTACGCATAAGTGTATTTATAATTTTGCTAAACTCTTTGCATTTTGTTTTTACTAAAATATTTTACCATAAATCGCGAAAAATCAAAATAGTATTTATGATGAATTTTTATGAGTTATTTTGTATAAATATACATTATTTATACAACGATTTTAACGAGAATGAAAATTATAGCATTTTCTCTGTTACACAACTCGATTAATCTGCTCTCCTTTTACTTGCATTGAGGGTTTATTACCTCAAATCTACCGTCATTATTGCGAAGACCCCAATCGCACATCATATCGAGTATAGGGAAGAGGGTTTTGCCTTTTTCGGTCACTGAATATTCGACACGGGGCGGGATTTCATTGTATGCGCGTCTAACTATCAAACCATCTGCTTCAAGTTCTCTTAGTTGGTTTGTTAGTGTTTTTTGTGAAACTTGTGTTACTGAGCTCATCAAATCTTTAAATCTCTTTGTTCCATCTTCAATTAGCATATATAAAATTAGCGGTTTGCATTTTCCTCCAATCATTTTAAGTGTTATCTCAATTTCAGAATTAACTGTTATTTTCTCCATTAGTAACCTTCCTTTCACTAAGCGAAGTAAATGTTTCTTATTGACTCATATATTGATATTACAGTATAATATACTGTAATGATAAAAATGTCAATAATAAGGAGAAAACAATGAAAAAATTAGTTGTTATAACAGGCGCAAGTTCTGGTTTTGGCAAAGCACTTGCTTTAGAATTCAACAAAGCAGGGTATCCGCTTTTGCTACTTGCAAGAAGAGTTGAAAAATTAGAGGAGTTAAACCTTGAGAATGCAATCTGCGAAAAGGTTGATGTTACCGATAAGGCTTCATTTGAGAGCGCTGTTCGTAAAGCGGAGGCTATCTATGGCAAGACCGACTTAATTATAAACAATGCAGGCATCATGCTTCTCGGCAACCTCGAAAATCAAAATCCGAGCGAATGGCAGGATATGCTAAATGTCAATGTTATGGGTGTTATGAACGGTATGCAGATTGTAATGGACGATATGAAGGAAAGACAGTGCGGAACTATCATTAATATCTCATCTATTGCAGGTGTTAAGCCTTTTGGAAATCATGCTGCGTATTGCGCTACAAAATACGGTGTTGTCGGATTATCTGAAGTTGCAAGGGGCGAGCTATCCCCTTATAATGTGCGTGTAATGCGCATCTGCCCAGGCGCTGTTGATACTGAGCTTCTAAGCCACACAACAAGCGAAACCATCAAGAGTGGATACAAAGATTGGAAAAAATCTACTGGCGTTGGCGCTATTACTGCGCTTGATGTTGCACAAACTATTAAATTTGCATATGAGCTACCGCAAGGAGTTAATCTTCGCGAGATACAAATTGCCGACACAAAACAGGATGCCTAATAGGGAAGTTATCTGAAACTTAATAAAACACCAAAAGCCGACGGAAAAATATCCATCGGCTTTTTTATCGGCAAATTTAGCAAAAAAATCCCCTCCCAAGTGACAGTTTGGGAGGGGCGCAACCAAGTTGCATAGAGTGAAAGAAGATTGTTAGGTAATCACGCTAAACCAACAAAAATGGTAGTCGCGCTCGTTTCGGGAAGATATAAATCACTTTCCCATCATCATTATACCACATCAAGGTTACATTTGGGTTACATTTGCGATATTTTTTTAAAAAAATTTATAAAAATTTCTATTTATAACAAACAATTTGTTGTAAGGGGAAACTTCAAACAAAAACCATAATGGTATCGCTAAAATAATTGCCACAACTAAAAAACTTTTTTCATGACAGCGCCTTTATCGCTTGAATCAACAAGGATAGAATACCTCGAAAGCCATCCTGTCTTAATATTAGGATCTTTTATTATTAGATTCTCTCTCCTATTATCAAGCTCTTTTTCATCAACTTTTAGCTCGATTGTATAGTTATTAATATCAATTTTTATGATATCACCCTCGCTAACAAGGGCAATATTTCCACCCTCAGCCGCCTCCGGGGAGATATGTCCTATAGACGCACCACGGCTTGCACCTGAAAATCTACCATCAGTTATAAGCGCTACCGATTTATCAAGCCCCATTCCAGCGAGCGCTGAAGTTGGAGAGAGCATCTCACGCATACCAGGCCCACCACGAGGTCCTTCATAGCGGATAACAACAACATCTCCCTCTTTTATCAGGCTTGCATAGATAGCGGCAATAGCATCCTCTTCGCTATCAAAAACCCTTGCTGGTCCTTCGTGAGTGAGCATAGATGCATCAACAGCACTTCGTTTAACAACGCAACCATTTGGCGCTAAATTGCCAAATAATATTGCAAGACCTCCATTTTCGCTATATGGATTCTCTACAGGTCTTATAACATTTTCATTTTTTATCGCTCTGCCCTCTAAAACCTTAGATAGAGGAATCGCAGCCGCTGTTTGGCAATTTAGATTTATAAGATTTTTCTCTTTTAACTGCGCCATAACCGCATAAACTCCGCCCGCCGCTGCAAGGTCTTGCATGTGGTACGGGCCCGCAGGTGCTAAATGGCATAAATTCGGAGTTTTTTCCGATATCTCGTTGAACTTCGAGAGGGTCAGCGAAACGTCTGCTTCGTTTGCAATAGCAAGGATATGCAAAACACTGTTTGAAGAGCAGCCAAGTGCCATATCGCAGGTAATCGCATTTTCAATGCTCTCTTTGTTTATTATATCGCGCGCTTTGATATCTCGGCGAACAAGCTCCATAATAGCCGCACCCGATTCTTTCGCAAGCCTCGTTCTACCGCTTGCAACAGCAGGAATAGTTCCGTTTCCGGGAAGCGCTATACCAAGCGCTTCGCATAAGCAGTTCATGCTGTTCGCAGTATACATACCAGCGCAGCTTCCGCACCCAGGGCAACACCCTTCTTCATATTCAGTTAGTGCAGCGTCATCAATGAGTCCCGCTTTCCGAGCTCCCACCGCCTCGAATATTTTCGATAACGATATCTCTTCGTCTGAGTAGCTTCCAGCAAGCATAGGTCCACCTGAACATACTATTGCCGGTATATTAAGTCTTACCGCCGCCATTACCATAGCCGGTACTATCTTATCGCAGTTTGGCACTAAAACAAGGCCATCGAGCGCATGCGCTATCGCCATAGTCTCAACGCTATCGGCAATAAGCTCACGACTTGCAAGACTATACCTCATTCCGACATGACCCATAGCTATTCCATCGCAAACGCCTATTGCAGGAATAGTTATCGGTGTTCCACCCGCCGCATAAACACCAGTTTTAACAGCCCCAGTTAGTTTATCAAGGTGGATATGCCCAGGCACTATCTCACTAAAAGCAGATACCACACCGATAAGCGGTTTTGAAAGCTCTTCTTTTGTATATCCCATTGAATAGAAAAGGCTTCTCATTGGAGCTTTCTCTATCCCTTTTGTAACATTATCACTACGCAGTTTCAACTTTTATTCCCCCTAAAACAGTTCACCCGAAGTTTTAACCTCGGGCGATGTTTAAAATTATTTTATTTTTTAAGCCAGCTCATCATCCGACGAAGCTCTTTACCTATCTTAACTAAAAGATGCTCATTCTCAAGCCTTCTTGTAGCCATAAATTTCGCTCTGTTTCCAGCGTTCATCTCTTGGATAAATTCAGAAGCAAATGTTCCATCTTGAACTTCTCTGAGAATTTTTCTCATCTCAGCTCTTGTATCTTCGGTGATAATTCTTCTACCTGTTCTGTAGTCCCCGTATTCTGCGGTGTTTGAAACTGAATATCTCATCATCTCATATCCACCTGAGTTTATAAGATCAACGATAAGCTTCATCTCATGGATACATTCAAAATATGCCATCTCAGGCTCGTAACCCGCCTCAACAAGGGTATCAAAACCAGCTTTCATAAGCTCGGTAACGCCGCCACAGAGAACAGCCTGCTCACCGAATAAATCTGTTTCGGTTTCCTCTTTAAAGCGTGTCTCGATAATTCCAGCTCTTCCAGCTCCAATACCTGCTGCATATGCAAGAGCTAAA
>CAYJGN010000019.1:0-37080 GCA_964369635.1 uncultured Oscillospiraceae bacterium | reverse complement strand
CGGATTTTTTTGTGCTTATCTAAAATTAGAATTTTGTTAATATCCTTATCAGCAATCGCCTTATTGGGCTTTTTTCATCCTTAGTTATCCTGAAAAATCATTGTCTAATACGAAACTTAGTTCGCTAATCGCTCATTAATTGCTATCTCTCTTCTATTTGCAAAGATAACAAAGCTTTGAACTATAGCAAGTACTGCTATTATAAGAGTTGATAGATTTAGCATAACCATTGGTGCTGCAAAGTCGTTTAATATGAATAGTACAATCGCCGCTGCAAAAGCAAGAGCTACCACAACTGCACGTTTTATTATAGCAACTGTTCTATCCTCCGAATAAGCTTCACGGTATTTTCTAAAGTTTTGATAACTTCGATCTTTTCTGTAATCTGCGAGAACTTGATTTCCGTTTGTCGCTTTGAAGAAATATAGGATCATAAGAACTATCATATACGCTGTCAACACAAGGCTTATTAGCGAATAGTTGCTAAATCCAAGACCTGCTGCAAACGGGATTATATCCTCTTCAATTTCAAGCGTTGCAGGCTCTGCTGTTGGTAATTTCTCCTCTACTTTTGCCTCTTCACGAACGGCAGGCTCAGTTGGGTCAGCCGGGTCAGTTGGATCAGTTGGGTCAGTCGGATCAGTTGGGTCTATCGGGTCATCTGGGTCTATCGGGTCATCTGGGTCTGCTGGGTCTACCGTCTCAACTGGTGGGTTTGGATCTACCGGTACCACTACTGTGCTTTCTGAACTTTCTGTATCGCTCTCATCATCTGTCGAGGAGCTCTGTGATTCTTCATCATTATCTGTCGAGGAGCTGCTCTGTGAGTTTTCTTCACCATCTGATGATGAGCTACTCTGTGAATTATCTTCACCGTCCGATGATGAGCTACTCTGTGAATTATCTTCACCGTCCGATGATGAGCTGCTCTGTGAGTCATCGTCGCTTGATGATGAGCTGCTCTGTGAGTTATCGTCGCTTGATGATGAGCTGCTGCTATCCTCTAAATCCTCTTTACTGGGGTCTATAACAACCATATGATCTAATGAGTTTGTACGAAGACCTGGGATATTTCTGTCGTCATAGCTTGCATAGATTCCCTCTTTTGCAAATTTACCCGTTGAAATAATTTCATATCCGCTCTCATCAGGTAGCAGCATATCGGTAGTTACCGAAAAGCTTCGCTCTGTTTCGCTATTTTTACCAAGGACTGCAATATCAAATGTTACCGCCTCGGCGCCATCTGAAAGGGTTGTATTTGTTGGTGCTGGGAGATAGATATCGAGATCATTAACATCAAGTGTTCCTTCATTGTTAAGGGTTATCGTGTAGTTAATAGCCTCACCCTCATAAACCTCTTTGCTCTTATCTGATGATAACTGCGCTGTTACTTTCGATAGCTCGGTAAATACGATACCGCCTTTGTTCTCTATATTGATATTCTGCGAGGTGCCGTCTGTATCAATGAAGCTAACTGATGCTTCTTCAGTTATGTTAAATGATAAATCTGAAATTCCGTCATTAAAATTAAGATCACTAACTGATAGTTTCTGATAGAAACTTATTCTGCCGTTTGTAATAACTCCTACCGATGAGGTATCCCATTTTATCGTTTGCGTTGCACTATCATAACGCACACCATATTTGTATGCTTCATCAAGTGAAGTTAGTGTAACGCTCTGACGGGTGGCTGTATCGTCTGTCCATGTAAGCTCTATTGGATACTGCGCTGAGATAACGCTATCTCCACCAGCCGGAACAAACTGCTCACCGATTATTGAACGAAACTCAACTGTTGAAGAGCGAAGGGTTTCGATTAATCCTGAATAGACCGCTTGCATATCTTCAATAGAATCAACTCCGAAAACAGTCTGCTCACCTGGAATAGTCGATGCAACTTTTCCTATCTCTGCAAGCTCTGAGTCTGATAGTTCAATTCCAATATAATAGATTGTTGCATCATATTTTTTCTCAAAATCTCGCGCCTTGCTATATAGCGCTGTACCCGACGCACCACCATAAGGCATTCCATCTGACACAAAAACAACATATCGTTTACCGCCATTATCACCGCTCTGATCGAACATTCTGCTTGCTTCTTCAAAAGCTTTTTGGTAGTTTGTTCCGTTGTAGCCATAGGTATTTTGGAACCCTAATTTTATTAGTCCTTCGCTGTTTGAAAGTGGTCTTGATTCGATTATTTCGCCCGAGTAATTTACATACCCAACTCTATTTTCACCGTTATCCAATATATCTTCAACAAGGCTTGCCACTGTGAGTTTCGACATCATCATTCTGTCGATACAAGCACCCGATGAAATAATTTCATTTAAGTTTGCTTCTGGGTTTGTCATGCTAACTTCTGCTGGTGAGAAGTATGCAGGAACTTTAACATTTGGAGCAGTTGAACTTGCTCTGAGAGATATTTTGCTAAACTCATCTTCCACTTTTGGGAACTCTTGATATTCAACTTTTCTCTCTTCTAACTCTTCATCATCTGTATCAGGGGCAGCAGTTGTCGGTGCAGACTGATCATCTATCTGTGCAACACTGCTCTCATCTGGATTCACTGTCACTGGTGTGCTCTCACTCGATGATGAACTTTCACTCGATGATGAGCTATCACTCGACGATGGGCTATCACTTGACGATGAGCTATCACTTGACGATGAACTATCACTTGACGATGAACTATCACTCGAAGATGAGCTATCACTTGACGATGAACTATCACTTGAAGATGAACTATCACTCGACGATGAACTATCGCTTGATGATGAGCTATCATCATCTTCTTCATCTAAATTGTTTACCTCAATCTTTGGAGGATTAACATAAAATATCGTCATATCTCCCGACTGCCTGTTATAGTGGATTTCATTCGGGGTAAATGTTCTGAAGTTTGTTATAAATGCCGCATTTGTAATGCTACTGCCAGGAAATGCATTTTTCATCTCGACAACAAACTGATTTTTAACTGCAAGCTGAAAATCTGCTGATGTCCAGCCTTTTGTATTGGTAATAGTATTTGCATTAAACATATAATAGAATTCATCTGAAACGCCATCTACCGTTGCTCTCATATGTAGCATATAGTAGTGGTTTTCGTTTAGACAGAGGGTTGTGTTAAGCTCCATTCCATAAGGCTCAATAGCACCCATATTCATACTACCCGATTGATCCATTGCAAATAGAATATCGAGTGGATTCTGCTTTGCGGTACCGACAAAATCCATATCAACTTTAACAACGCCCGCCGCTGCATCTTCAACTGAATTAAAATATGAGTTGAAAGAAGACATTCCAGGGGATAGCGACTTAATCGAGTTGTCGAATGAAACAGCTGCACCCTCTTCTCCGTTGTTATTTTGATATACACCCTGCGCTACATATAATGCATCATCTGCCACCTGATAAACTTCAAAAACTCTCGGTGTTGATGCTATTGCCGCTTGTGTTAGAAGATAGTTTGCAGAGACTGATAGAAGTACTGTCAGTGCTAAAATTTTAGTTGCTAAATTTCTCTGCATACCTTTGCCTTTTTTCATTATAAACTGTCACTCCTTAAAATATTAAAAGCTTTCGAATTTGCTTTTACGCCTATATTATACATCAAATTGGTTACACTTAGGTTACATTATAACAAATTTTTTTATTATTCCACAAATTCAGTTACTATTACTATTTCCCTTCTAAAACCCCTTGTTTTTTAACATTTTTCACAAAATATTTCAAAAAACTCGTCATTAAACTCGTTAATCAAGAAATATTAATAGTTATTTTAAGGAAAATTATTATCTATCTATTAGACTTATTAATCGTTTTATCTTCCAAAAAAAAGAACAGGGAATTTTTCCCTGTTCTTTTGAATTATAAATTTTATCTCTTGAAGATTATTAGTCAGCCATTACCTTAACATAGTATTCGCGAGGTCTTGGACCGTCAAACTCTGCAAAGAGAATTCCTTGCGAAGAGCCGAGAAGTGCTTTGCCGTTCTCTATGATAACCGATATTGAAACACCGCAGATACCTGTTTTGATATGTCCCGCTGCATCTGTTGGGGTGTCGAACTGGTGTAGGTAGTCGTTTCTTGTAGGGATTATATTGTCGAGCTCTTTCATAAAGTCAACATGGCCTCTCTTATCCCAAAAAGATGTTACTATAATTCCAGCAGTTGTATGGTTACAATGAACAACAGCTATGCCGCTCTTAACACCGCTCTCCTCAATTATTGATTTGATATCGGCTGTTATATCGTGCATACCCTCATACACTGTGTCGAGTTTTCTTTTAATTAACATGTATATTTTCCTCCCTTAGATTATTACGACTTCGCTCTGTCTAAATCTTTTAGCATCTCTGTCGAGCTCATGCAGAGGCGAGTCAGGTCTGAAATCGGGTATACCTTTTAGCAGTCCAAAGAATGCCGCGAGGAAATCCATTGGAACATGCTGCATTAGTGGGTTTATCCATGGATATTCTGGTTTTGGAAGAGTTATTATATCAACATTGTCAGCTTTTGGGAAGAGCGAAGCATCTCCATCTGTTATAACAACAGTTGGTCTGCCAAGCTGAATGCAAGCATAAACGTTCTCAAGCTGTCTGCCAAATGAAGGTGATGTTGTGTTTGCTATTAGTGTTGTACCAACCTTCTCTGGTGTTCTTATAAAGTAGTTTATATGGTTCCAGTCCTCTGAGTCGTCAATTGTTGTTAGACCTCCAAAGCTCTCAACCATCTTAGCGCTATTAAAGAAAGCAGTTGCATAGTCTTGATCATCACCGACAAAGTCCATGTTATCAACGCCTGCTGCAATCCATTTCTCTGTTATCTCAAACATTTTCTTCTCAAGTGTTTCCATAAACTCTGGAGTATACATATTTGCATAAGCAACCATAGCGTCGCGCATTTCTTTTTCTTGCGCTTCTGTTATATTGCCTTTAACAACATTAACGCGAAGACCAAAAGCCATAAGGCCAAATGTTGAACCGAGGTATGATGTTACACATGGAGCTGGGGTATTTTTTGGAACATTTAGCGGCACTTGGTATTTTGCAGCTTTTGCAAAATCACTTGCTGGGTTATCTGTAAATGCAACAGACTCACCCGCGTACTTATTTGTTCTCTCCATAGCCTCAGTAACACGGCGCACAGCACCCGATATAGAAACGCCGCAGACAAGAGGAATAGCATTTCCTTCTTCTCTCCACCAACCTCTATAGGTATCGTAATATCTTGTGAACTCGATATTTCTCATTGCAACAGTATCAAGGCCTGAAAACATTCCTGTTGTATCTTTGCTGCCTGCTCTCTCAAATACAGGAGCTGCAGCGATACCTGCACAGTATGAGTCTCCGCATCCGGTTAGAATAACTTTACGAATACGCTGGATAGCCTCTTCTGGCACTGCCGCTTTTAAATTCTCCACAGATACGTTATTTGCCATGTCGTTTACAACAGAAACACATGTACGAACCTGTCTTAGCATCTCATTATTATAATCTTTATGTGTCATATTCTTCTCCCTTATCTGTCAGCCATAACTCTGACGAAGTATTTTCTTGTTCTCGGGCCGTCATACTCCATAAAGAAGTAGTGGAGAACGTTGTCGTTGACAAGTTTGCCTTCGTGGATTATCGAGGTTATTGATGTTCCATAAAGACCACATTTAACATGCCCAGCCGCATCATCAGGTGTTTCCTGATGCAAGAAGTTAATTCTTGAAGGGATAAGTCTTTTAATTTCATTCATAACATCTGTTTTAACAAGCGGATCAAAGTGCGAAGTTGCAACGAGTCCTGCTGTTGAATGAGGAACCTCAACTACGAGTATCCCCTCGGTAACACCGCTCTCTGCAAGAACGCTCATTACCTGCTCTGTGATATTGTGAGTACCGTTCATTTCGGTCTCAATATTAAACATTTTAATCACTTTTAAACCCTCCTATATTATTTCTATTTTGCTTGCCTTGATTCTGTTTTCAATTCCATCAAGACGGGGTTTGTCGAATATTTCAGGTAGGTCGCGTCTGAAATGCGCAACACCTTTAAGCTCTGCAATATATCCCGGGATAAAATCGAATGGGATATGCTGAAGCAGCGGGTTCATCCAGAAGTATTTTGGTTTTGGAAGCGAGAATACTTCAAAGCTCTCTGGGAACTCAGACTTTGGCGCATCTGTTATAACTATTGTCGGGCTCTTTAGCTGCTCAATAGCAACCATAGTCTCTTTAAGTCTGTTAAACGACTCTGTCTCGCTGTTTGCAACAACAACGCGTCCGATAGTCTCTGGGTCACGAAGGAAATAGTTTATATGGCACCAGTCCTCTGAATCGTCATATGTTGTATATCCGCCATAAGCTTCTATAACTTTAGCACTGCCAAAGAAAGCTGTTGCATAATCTGCATAGTCTCCAATAAAGTCTACTGCGCGAAGGTCTTTCCATGTTTTTGCAAGCTCAAAACAACGATCATCAATATCGTTTATAATCTTGCAGTATTCATCAACCCAATCGTGCATTGATTTTATGATATCAACCTCTTCGCGCATAGATATTTTATTTTTAACGCGAGCTATTCTTATAGCTGTTTTCATAAGTGCCATTGTTGAAGCAATATATGAATTAACCCCTGGGTTATATTCATATGGTTTGCCATTCTCATCAGCAACAGGCATATCGAGAGGTATAACTCTTCTTGCAGCTTTAGCTATTGGGGATTCTGGGTTATTTGTTATAGCAACGCTCATCGCTTTATGATGGGTCGCACGCTCCATAGCCTCTATTGCACGGCTAACTGTTCCCGATATCGAAACACCGAAAACAAGCGGGGTATTTGGTGAATAGCCGAGGTTCTTTTTATTATAGTACCTTGTGAATTCAACATTTCTCATGCACTCAACATCCATCTTTGCTATTTTCTCAAAGACAGGTTTTGCAGCTATTCCACAAAGCCATGAGTCACCACAGCCAGTTATAATAACTTTTTGCGCATCCCAAATTTCTTTCATCGTTAGAGCACCAAGCATCTTATCATAGCTCATGCTATCGCTCATAATCTTGACGAATTCGGGACTAAGTCTTGCTTGTCTTGCCATTAAATTGTCGCAATCTCTTTTGTTCATAGATAATCCTCCATTTTTATAACTTAACATTTAAAGTTACCCCTAAATGCTTTTACCAAATATTATTTTATCAAAAATTCGTCCCAAAATGATGTCGGTTTTATTAATTTTTTTGAGAAAAACCCTTCAACACCACTCTGAAGTTCTTCTTTATATTTTTTTGCCGCTCTATTCAAGACCTCTTGAATATTTCCATCTTTATCTATAAATGGCCCCACCTGCAAAACATTAAGGTATGCTGCTATATTTGCTTTTATTCCGATAGTTTGCGGGTCATCTCCTAAAATAAATGAAGCAAGCACCGCACCAGTGGAGCAGTTGCCGCACCCTGTTGGCTCTGGTTTTTCTATATCTGCAAGTATTGCCGGTATAAAAAAGCAATCATCGCCAGATATTATATAAGCCCCTCTGTCACCGACACGATAGAAAATTAGCTCGCAATCTATCTCTTTTAATTTTTTTAGTATATACTCATCATCATCATTACCGAGAACTTTCGAAATTTCATTTTTATTTATTGTGAAAATCGAGAAGAGCGAGGCTGCCTTTAAAATCTTTTCAAAGGCTCCGACATAACTGTTAAAAAAACCTTGAGAATATTCATATATAGTTTTAATATTATGTTTTTTTGTAATACTCGCAACACCCTCTAAAAAATCAATATCATCTGGGCGTTTTATAACATATAATCCCGATAATTCAGCCGCTATTGCTTCAATCTCGTCAAAGGATGGATTTATATCATTATATATATCCTTCTTTTCATGCTCTTTATATTTATAAAAAACACCATAAGACCCGTCATTATTATATTTAAGTATCTCATAAAGGGTATTTTCCATACTTTGCACAACTGCATTTTCAATGTTATTACAGCGCAAAAACTCGCCATAACGCTCATTAAAATCCGCCCCTGCATGCCCCATGAAAACAGCACTCCCAAAAACAGCACTCATCCCTTGCGTTGCATAAAGACCGGCTCCACCTATAACTCCTTTTTGAGAATCACCGTTAAGATAAATCATGTCATTAATTATCGGTCCTGATGCCGCAGCTATTTTTTTCATACAACACCTACCGCTTTTAATATGTCGTTTCTCTGTTTTATAGTAAACTTATCTATCGCTCCAAACTTCGTTGCATTAATTCCTGCAACTACGCTCCCAAGTTTCACTGCCTGCTCTGCGCTATACCCTTCACACAAACCATAAGTCGTAGCGGCAGTTGAACAGTTTCCGCACCCTGTTGGGTCGGTATTGCGTCCCGCATCATATAGCGGCCCATGGTAAACCTCACCTTTGGATATAAGGTACGCCCCTTCTTTACCGCATCTGAACAGTATATCGGTATGAGCGCTCATTTTTTTATATAGACTTATAGCTTCTGCTTTATTCTTAACCTCAAAAACATCTTTGGTCTCAGGGTAGTTTATCGAGAAAATATCGACCTGCTGTATTCTCTTTTTCAGCTCAAAGCGAAATTCGGGAATTAAATCCCTTGGATATGGCTCATAACATAGCTTAAATCCCACCATATCGCGAAGACGACGCAAAATATCGAAGCTTTTTGAATTAAGGGATATACTCACGACCATCCCCTTGCAATCAGCCACCTCTTCCGCTAAAAGACCATAGTCTATCTTCATCTCACTAGTACCTGCTGCCATATTCATCCGCTCGTATTTTAGCTTTGCATTCCATCGACCATCAGGGGTATAGTGCAGCTCATTTGCATAGCTTTTTTTATCATCGCTTATATAAACACCATCGGTGCGCATGCCGGCCTTTTCAAAACTTGGTAAAAAAAGCTCGTCGAAGTCAGACCCTGCATGTGAAAAAAGCATAACATCTTCGGTGAGAGCTCTCATAGCCGCTAACATATAGTACCCAACTCCACCAGCTAACCCTTTTTTAACTGTTCCATCGAGGTAATAAAGGTCATCAACAACCATATTTCCAAAAACTATATATTTCATCCTAATTTTTTCTGCTCCATATATATTTTTTTTGCAATCTCTCGCGCTCGCGCCCTATCTTCATCTCTATAGCTTGGGTAAGGTCCATTTTGAAGGACCATATGCCCTGCAGTTACCGCTGACATCGCCGCTATCATCAAAGGATCTTCTCCTTCGCAAAATCCAACAAGTGCTGTTGCGGTTGAAGAGTTTCCACAGCCGGTTGGGTCTATCTCATCTTCTGGCGTTTTAACAGCGACTGAAGGCATAAATGCAACCTCGCCGTTCATTATCATATAAGCTCCCTTTTTGCCAACTCGATAATAGCAAGGAACGCCAAGCTCTTTTATAACCTCTATCGCCTCTTCAACGCTTTCAACCGAGAAGAGCCTAAAGCTCTCGTGTTTATTTAGTGAGTAAATATCAACATTTGGCAAAACTATCTCTTTAAATCGCTCATAGTTTTCTGCTGTACATTGATGCGGAGGCAACTCTTCCATAATCTTAACGCCATATTTTTTGCGAATATCGTTTATGAAATTAAAATAAGATCTGTCGATATCCCCATAAATATAGATACCCTTCGTATCTGGCGCTATAAACTTTTCAAAATCATTTGGGAAAATATAGTTTATACCAAAGGCACGCATACTATGCTCTTTTCCATAGATAGAAACCTCTTCCCACTTGCCATCTTCAAAATACTGCAAATTGGTATTTATAGTATGCTCACCGCGAATTACAACGCCATCTCTTGGAATATCGTTATAGTTTAGCCATTCCCCTGCAAACTTATCATAATCAAGCCCTGCCGTCATAACCATAAGCGTACTATCGCTATACTGCATAAGCCCGCAGTGGGAGTAAATCACTCCGCCGAGAAGATTTTCAATTTTACTTCCATCTAAATAATGAACATTATTAATTATCAGCGTTCCTATAGATAAATATTTCATATTACTCCCTTAAAATACGGATTTTTTATTTCACAAAGTCTACTTATTACCTAAATTTTTCTGCTCATTATAAAATTTTTCTGCAAGAGCGCGAGCACGCTCTCTATCCTCTGCTTTATAGTTTGGATATGGGCCATTTTGAAGGACAACATGTCCTGCTGTTACCGCTGCCATCGACGCTATCATCAAAGGGTCTTCTCCTTCGCAAAAACCAATAAGCGCTGTTGCAGTTGAAGAGTTTCCACAGCCTGTTGGGTCTATTTCTTCTTCTTTTGTTCGAACAGCAACTGATGGCATAAATGCCGCTTCGCCGTTCATTATCATATAAGCGCCTTTTTTACCAACTCGATAATAACAAGGAACTTCGAGCTCTTTTATGATTTCGATAGCCTCTTCAACGGTATCAACCGAGAAGAGCGCGAAACTCTCAGGTTTATTTAGCGAATAGATATCGACATTTGGCAAAATTATCTCTTTAAATCTCTCAAAGTTTTCCGCTTTGCATTGACCTGTTGGTAGTTCTTGCATAACTTTAACACCATACTTTTGGCGCAAATCGTTAATTCTATCAAAATAAGCTTTATCTATTGCATGGCAGACCGATATTCCTTTTGTATCAGGGGCTATAAACCTTTCAAAATCATCTGGGAATATCGTGAAAAGACCAAATGCCCATGAGCCATATTCCTTGCCGTAAATCGAAGTTTCCTCCCATTTTCCATCTTCGAAATACTGCAAATTCGTGTTATTTGTCCACTCGCTTCTTATTAAAATACCATCTCTTGATATATCATTATCATCAATCCATTTGCCAAACCATCGCTCATAATCAAGACCTGCCGCTGTTACAATCAGCGTGCTGTCGCTAAACTGCAAAAGCCCGCAATAAGAGAAGAGCGCTCCACCACCGAGCAGATTTTCATTTTTACTACCATCTAAAAAGTGCACGTGATTAACTATTAGTGACCCAACTGCTAAATATTCCATATAACCCTCCTAAAATACTGTTTTATATACTTTTTCGACAAGCTGCTTTGCCTCTTCCATCACCTTGTCGTTATAATCGAGATAAGCGCCATACTGTGCTAAATTATAAGATGCCGAAACATTTGCATAAGCCACCGCCATAACAGGGTCATACCCTTCTCCTATTGCATAGGCAAAACCACCCGATGAGCAGTTTCCGCAACCAGTTGGGTCGATAACTCCAAGGTGGGCAATGCTCGGCAGAAAATAGCTCTTACCCTCTGTTATCGCATAAGCTCCTTTTTCACCAGCTCGTAAAAATACCGATTCAACCGAAAACTGGGTTTTCGCCGCTTCAACTATCTTCTTTTCGTCAGCTATTGGGTCCATATCAAGGAGAACTCCCGCTTCATGCAGATTAATCGAGAGAGCATCAACATATTTTAAGCTATCAAAGAATTTTGACACAGTTTCAGGCCGTAAACCCTCTTTTCGCAGAGGGGTTTGCGCTTCAAGCATAAGTTTATACCCTGCCGCTTTTTTACTTTTCTCAACACCTTGCCAATATATTTTATCCTGACCTGCATATAGGTAAATTGCTTTTGGCTTGTGCTTTGTTGTTAAATCAAAAATCTGCTCTGGGGTTACAGTTAAATATCCGAGATTTTGCATCCCAAATTGAGTGCCATATTTTGAAACTGCTTTGTAAACTCCGTTTTCAGCGTATTCCAAAATATGATAATTCGTATAATCGCTCCTTATCTCTATCCCCTCACGGCTGACATTATTTTTATCAAACCAGTCACCGTAGTAGTCAAAAAAATCACTGCCAACATTCGTCTGCAAAAGGACGCTCTTTGAAAAGGTTCTCATCCCACATAGTGCAAAAAATGACGGGCCACCAATATAAACAGGACCTAAAACCCCATTTTCATCACGAACCTGATCCACCATAACATTTCCAATAGCTATATAATCCATTTTACCCCCTATTTTATAGCCGCTTGATAATTCTTCTCAACAAGCGCTTTTGCCTCTTCCATCTTCTCTTTTGTGAACTGCAGATGCACTCCATATTGCGCAACATTAAATGAAGCCGCAACATTTGCATAAGCTGCACAGCGGATAGGGTCGTTTCCTTCGCCATAGCCATAAGCAAATCCACCAGTTGAGCAGTTGCCGCACCCTGTTGGATCAACCACACCAAGATGCGCAAGACTCGGAACAAAATAGCTCTTTTTATCCTGTATAACAAAACATCCTTTTTCTCCTGCACGAAGAAAAATCATATCAACATCAAAATCCGATATAACCCCTTCAATTATCTTGCTTTCATCAGCTATTGAATCAAGCCCATAAAGCGCTGAAGCTTCGTTCATATTCAGCGAAATAACATCAACAAACGGCAGAATACTTTGAACATTCGCTATCCCTATATCACTCCCCGGCATTGCCGCCGCTGCAAGCTCTGATTCCCAAACTATTTTAAAGCCATTTTTCTTTTTTGCTTTGTAAAACCCATCCCAGATAAACTTGTCCTGATTATATGCAATATAGATAGCTTTTGGTTTTTCTTTCGCGGTAATTTCATCAAGGTCATTCGCTTGGATTTTCATAAATCCTATCCCCTCAATACCACGATAAGCTCCACCGACAAATTCAGGTGTAAACTTTCCGCGCTCACCATATTTAAGCATAAGCGAAGTTGTTTTTTCTGCCCGAACCTCTATCCCATCTTTTCTTTGATTGTGGTAGTTTAACCATTCCCCATAGTAATCATAAAAATCAGCTCCAACATTCGAGCGAAGCATACAATTTTCAGTGAAAGCGCGCATTCCTGCAAGTGCAAAAAAAGCGGGGCCTCCCATATGAACGCTACCAACGCTGCCATCTTCCTTTATAATTCTGTCAACCATTATGTTGCCGCATGCTAAATAGTCCATTTTACCCTCCGAAGTTTGAGAAAATTTATAAAAAAAGAGAGACCAAGAAAAAGCCTCTCTTATACATCTTTAAAAAGTAGTAGGTTTTTTTGCTGCTTTTCCGTTTCACTGCACAAAAAACATCTGAATTAATTATATTACAGTACAAACAATTTGTAAACCGACTAACTTCCCAAAAAAACTTATTAATTTTTATTATATTTTACTATTGAAATTTAAAGAGTTTTCACCTTCTCATAAACTTCTGCAAATGGCTTGTAGCTCCCGAAATAGTGCTTTGCTAAAATCTCCATCGTTGCAAAATCATCAGCTGTGTCTATATCGAGCACCGCTGTATCTTTCATTTTGATAAATCCGACATTGCCATCAAATATAAAAGGATTTTCTCGCATCAAAAACTGCGGTTTATAGCTATAAAGTGAGGCATTTGCATCGAAAATAGTTGGCGCTTGCTGCCTTGCGACAAAATTTGTTTTTATAACCCGCTCAAGATATCCTTGCTCATTTGCTAAAAGCTGATTAAAATAAGGGCTTCTGCGAGCCTCGCAGACAGAGAGGCACAAATCGGTTTCCTCCCTCTTAAATAGCTCACTTACTATATTCTCGATATCCTCTGCTGAGCGCAGCGGAGATGTTATATCGCAATCGACAACCGCATCAAACTCACCCTTTATATCTTTAGCGACTTTATAGGTTTTTGCGATAACTTCAAGCTTTGATGCGGTATCTCCCGCATCTGCCTCTTCTCTTTTAACGGCTAAAATATCGCTCTTTTTCTCGATTAATATATCTCTTAGCTCTTCGCTATCAGTATTAACAGCAACAACTGCCTTGCATCCGCTCTTTTCTATATAAAGCTCTATTGCCGCAAGGGTATAGAGCGCTAACGGGTATCCGCAAAACTCTTTCGTATTTTTACCCGGCACCCCTTTGCTCCCGCCACGTCCGCATATCGTAAAAAGTATTTTCATATATCCTCCCCAGCGCTTAATCTTAAAACATCTGCCGCATTTTGCGGTGTGTTCGTATTCTTTTTTCCGTCCAAAACCATATCAAGAAAACTATTCATCTCTTCTATATATATTTCACTTGGTGAAAGCTTTGTCACCTTATCGGTCTCAAAGTTTTTTATCTTATTTTTCGCTATATCAAAAACAATACTCTCGTCATCAGTGAAAACTTCACATTCGCGCCTTGTCGCTCTTCCAAAGTAATCGAGATGCAATTCAACTGTCATATTATCATACTCTGCGATATAAATAGCTATATCATCGCTATTAATCTCGAGTGCTGATTTTTTATCTATTATAGAGCGGACAGCCTTTGGAAAGCCGAATATCGAGGTAATATAATCCCACTCATGCACCAAATCAATAGAAACACCGCCGCCCTCTTCTTTTTTCGCGCTATAACAGTCCCTATAATCGGTACCAGGACGCCAAGCAGGCAGATATGATGAGGTTATAGCTCTTATTGCTATTATCTTGTTTTCTTTTGCATAGTCCGCGAGGGATTTCACAGCGCTATTATATCGAAGCGGCGCCGCAACATAATGTACTCCATTCGAAAAGTCAAGCTTTAACCCCTCTTCCATAGTTTCTTTGCAGAAAACAGGCTTTTCAATAAAGAAATTTTTCGCTTTGCCTTTTAGTTTCTCAATAGCCTCTTTATGGAGAGATGTCGGGTTTGTTATAAAAGCTATATCATATATATCCTCTATCTCCTCATAGCATTTAAACTTATTATCAATAAGATTTTCTATCTCGTTTGGCAGCTCATTCCCACGGGTGCGAAGTGCATCGCAAGAAAGCTCTATCCCTCTCTTCTCGCAGATTTGCGAGAGATTTTTTATATGCCGCTTACCAATACTGCCAAGCCCAACAAACAAAACTCTCATTTAACTCTCCATTCTGTGCACAGCACAAATAGTTTTGAATAATCTCCGTGCAGAATGGAGATTAACTAGCATCTGCCGGCTGTGACGGTGTGCTATTAAATAATTGATAGCGTGATTTTCACGCTATCCCCTCTATCTTGTCAATAAGATTTAAAACTGCAAGGTCACGCTCGAAATCCCAAGGCGCTGTGCCACCGTTTAGAACTTCAAAGAATTTCTTAATCTCATCAAGATATGCATCTTCTATTATATTATTGCTATATCTCTCATCGCGCATTATTTCATCGTATAGCGAAATAGTTTCAAGTTTTTTCGAAGCTATATCATAGTCATAGAGAGTTTTTGGAGAGCCTTCCCATATAATATGTAGTTGCTCATTTAGCACTTCAAGGCGACGAACCGGACTTCTTGCAACAACATCAACTGTTAAATTTCCAATAGTTCCGTTTTTATGCTTTAGTATCAGATGAAAACTATCGGGGTAATCAACTGCTAAATTCGATAACTTATCCGATACCGCATAGAAATCCACCACCTCGGAAAAAGCATCAACAATCCACGGAAGCTCAACTGCGAATATCTCGCGACAGCCGTTTGTCCGACGGTTTCCAACGAAAAAGTCCGAAAAATTCTCCCATGGGTGCCAGTCTGGCAGATACTGCCCTATATGGTAGGTATAGCTCACCTTTTCGCCAGCTGTTTTCTCTTTTATATATTTTATCTCGCGGCGATAGAGCTGGGTTGAGCTTAGAAATAGGGTTAGCCCTTTTTCTTTTGCCGTTTTGATATTCTCTTCGTATCCATCTGAAACGAGGTTTAATTCGGTAAAAATATTAAGATTATTTGCAAGCGCCTCTTTAATAATTGCCGCATGATGAATAGGGTCGGTGCAGACAAAAAGCGCATCACACCCCGATGCCGCCGAAATAGATCCAAGGCTTTCAACCGAAAAAAGCTCACTCACCTCTGCTTTTCTATCTTCTCTATTATCTATCCCAAAAATCTCTATTTCTGGAAAAAACGTTCTGATAAGGCGAATTCTTCGCTTACCCATCGACCCGAGTCCCACTACCGCTATCTTCATATCTGCACCTCTAAATCATAAAATATTTTTTTAATATCTAAAACGTCGCTCTCTTTTAGAATTTTCGCAATTTTTGAGCTTGTTTCCCCGTCACCATATGGATTTACAACATTCTCAATGCTCTTTAAAAACTCTGCCGAAAGAGCTTTATTAATCGCCCGCACTATATCATCTTTATTCGGCTCTGCGCAGATAACGCTTTCTGCCATTATCCGCCCCTTCTGCCTATCCCCTATGTTTATAGTCGGGATTTTAAATGAAGGAGTTTCGCAAAGACCGCTGCTTGAGTTTCCTATAACCATAGTTGCATAGCTCATAGCCGAGAGATATCTTTGCACCCCCATCGAGGTGAAAAGAGCTGTTCTCTCTCTGTTTTTTGCAAACCGCTCGAGTATTTCATTTATGGCACGTCCTCCGCTATCGGCGTTTGCTTTTGTTATTATAAGGCCGAAATCTTTAAAATTATCAAGTGCCAAGAGAAGCTCTCCCACCTGCTCAACTGCCGTGTCTTCCTCAAGGGTTACCGGATGGAATGTCACCATAAAAAATGGTTTTTCAAGCGAAAAGGAAACAAAATCAGAAAGGGTCTTTTTATCGATCTTTGAAAGTTTTATAGTGTTTTCAACCGCCATATTTCCAACGTTAAATACGGTCTTTGGCGACTCTCCCAGCTGGATAACACGCCTTGCAAACTCATCGGTCGTTGGAAAATGCAGACTGCTCATCTTTGTTATGCAGTGCCTGAAAAACTCATCAGTTGCCCCCCACGTTGCATCCCCACCTGAAATATGAGCAACAGGCTGACCTAAAATCGCCGCCGCGCTAACTGCTGCGAAAATCTCAAATCTATCCCCTAAAACAACGACTATGTCATATTTATTATTTTCAAAGTGGGTAGCAAAAAGCTCTATTGCCCGTGCCGTTGATTTTGCCGTTGCGAGTTTGCTATCTCCATCCTCTAATATATCTATCTTTGCTGATATCTCAAAACCGTCACGCTCTATCTCTTTATATGTCTCACCAAAGGCTTTGGATAGATGCATACCCGTTACCAAAAGAGAGAGATTTATCTCGCTGTCTGCCGTTAATTTTTCTATAAGCGGGCGCATAATTCCATATTCCGCCCGAGTTCCTGTTATTATTGCAATTCTTTTCATAATCGCCCCCTTCTTGTAATTTTAACACGGAGATGTTATTTAATCAACTTTCTTTGTTGATAAATATCGTTTTATATATTATAATCATTAGATAGAGAAATTAAAGATTGAGGTATATTATGAGTAAGATATTAGTTACCGGAGCCGACGGTTTTATCGGAAGCCATTTAACAGAACAACTCGTTAAAAAAGGAGAGCAGGTTCGTGCCTTTGTATACTATAACTCATTTAGCAGTTATGGTTGGCTTGATAGCCTTGATAAGAGCATTTTAAATGAGATAGAATTTTTTTCAGGTGATATCCGCGACCCGAATGGCGTTCGCACTGCGATGACGGAAATTGATACCGTTTATCATTTAGCGGCACTAATTGCTATTCCATTTTCATACCATTCACCAGATAGCTATGTTGATACCAATATCAAGGGAACGCTAAATGTTTTGCAGGCGGCGCGCGATCTTGGTTGCAGAAGAGTTTTATCAACAAGCACAAGCGAAGTTTATGGAACTGCCCAGTATGTTCCTATCGACGAGCGTCACCCATTCCAGGGACAATCGCCATATTCCGCAACGAAAATCGGTGCTGACAGACTTTGTGAGAGCTTTTATAGAAGCTTTGAGACCCCTGTAACTATCGTTCGCCCGTTTAATACCTATGGGCCACGCCAGTCGGCAAGGGCAGTTATCCCAACTATTATAACCCAGCTACTAAATGGTGCCTCTGAGATAAAACTCGGAAGCCTCACTCCAACAAGAGACTTCAACTTCGTCCTCGATACCGTTGCTGGTATGATGGCAATAGCCGGTTGCGATAAGGCTATTGGTGAAGAGATAAACATAGCAACTGGGGTTGAAATTTCAATTGGCGAGCTTGCAAACGAGCTTATTCGCCAGATAAATCCCGCTGCAAAAATCATCTGTGAAGATGAGCGACTCCGCCCCGAGAAGAGCGAGGTAAACAGACTTCTTGGTTGCAACAAAAAGATAACAGCGCTCACCGATTGGACCCCGAAATATGATTTAGCAAAAGGTCTTGCGGCAACTATCGACTGGCTACGAGGCAATCTTTCAGAGTATAAGAGCGATATCTATAATATATAAATTTTAGCCTTTTAGGCAAAAGGAGAATTTATGAGAAACATTCCTCTCTCGGTGCCAAATATCTGCGGCAACGAGCAAAAATATATAAACGAAGCGCTCCATTCAGGCTGGGTCTCAACTGGCGGCTCTTATATCACCCGATTTGAGGAGGATATGAAAAAATATACCGGCGCTAAAGCAGCGGCGGCAGTTGCAAGCGGCACTGCCGGACTTCATCTCGCATTACTTGCAATCGGTGCAAAACCAGATGATGAAGTTTTAGTCCCAACGCTCACCTTTATAGCGGCAGTAAACCCTGTCCGCTATGCTTTTTGCAATCCTGTTTTTCTCGATTGCGACGATTCGCTCTGTATAGATCCCGATAAGCTGCTTAGTTTCCTTGAAAACGAGTGTAGAAAAGATGAAGGTATAACAATAAATAAAAGCACTGGTCGAAGGGTTGTTGCCCTATCTGTTGTTCATGTTTTTGGAAACCTTGCAGATATGGAGAGAATTATACCGATTTGCGAGAAATATAATATCAAAATAATCGAGGATGCAACCGAGGCACTCGGAACTTATTATACCTACGGGCCGCTAAAGGGGCGATATGCAGGAACTCTTGGAGATATTTCGGTACTTAGTTTCAACGGAAACAAGCTTATAACAACAGGCGGTGGCGGCATGGTGCTTGGCAATAACATAGAGCTTGTTGAGCATTGCAGACACCTTTCAACTCAAGCAAAGGCAGATGAGCTTCATTTTATTCACGATGAGGTTGGATATAACTACCGTATGACGAATGTTCAGGCGGCAATCGGAGTTGGTCAACTTGAGATGGTGGAAGATTTTATCAAAACAAAGAAAGAAAACTACGATTTATATATAGAAAATGGAATAAACCTCCACCCATTTCGAGAGAATACCCGCCCAAACTACTGGTTCTACTCGTTTTTATCAGATGATAGAGACTCGTTGATGGGGAAACTATCTAAAGAAGGTATCATGACAAGGCCTGTTTGGGAGCTTATCCACAGACTAAAACCCTATGAAAACGATATAGCATATAAGATTGATAGAGCGAAATATTATAGAGAGAGAATAGTTAATCTCCCCTGTTCAACCTCGCTTAAAAAAGATGAGGTTATAGAAGTTTGCAATCTTTTAAAAGATATTTTAGATTAGGATGATTTTATGAACTTTAATGATTTTATCGCAAATGAGATTATCACCATAAAAGAAGCGATAAACAAAATAGATATTAACGGTAAAAAAACCCTTGTTTTAACAAAATCAACTGGTGAAATTACCGCTATAATTACCGATGGAGATATCAGGAGATATCTTGTCTCTGGGGGCAGCTTAAATGACGATGCATCAATCGCTGCAAACCATACTCCGATTTTCGTTTCGGGGTATCATGAGCCAGATGCAAAGGAGCTGCTGCACGCAAACGACCTTGAATGCATTCCGATGGTTGATAAAAACGGCATTGTCCATTCGGTTATTTTTGACGACGGAGCTGCTTATCGACTTGAAAACTCTGTTGATTATCCTGTTGTTATGATGGCTGGTGGCCTTGGCACAAGGCTATATCCATATACTTCAATACTCCCAAAACCACTTATACCGATAGGCGATAAAACTATAACCGAGATGATACTCGAGCGGTTTAACAGATTTGGTTGTACTGATATGACCCTTGTTGTGAACCATAAGAAAAACCTTATTAAATCATATTTTTCAGAGGTTTCGCTTCCGTATACCGTCTCATTTGCCGATGAGGATATCCCTCTTGGAACAGGCGGCGGACTATCTTTTCTTGCAGGGAAATACGATACACCGGTTTTCGTCACCTGTTGCGACAATATAATTGAAGCAAATTATGCGGAAATCGCAAAGCTGCATTGCGAAACAAACAGCATCGTCACGATGGTTTGCGCAGACCACGAGGTCGTTGTTCCCTATGGCGTTATAAATACCGATGAAGATGGCGCTATCCTCTCGATGGAGGAAAAACCTTCGTTTAGGATAAAGCTTAATGCCGGTATGTACCTTGTAAATCCCCAGTTTATAAACAGAATTCCAAAAAACACTTTTGTCCATATAACCGACCTTATCAAAGAGGCTATTGATAGAGGTGAGCGGGTTTCGACCTATCTAATTGAAGATAAATGCTTTGTTGATATTGGAAAACTCTCTGATTTGCACAGCGTTATTGAAAAATATTAATTATAACTTTTAAAAAACAGGTATGAACTTTTAGTTCATACCTGTTTTCTTTGAATGTCACCTTTATTCCCAGTCGTTATATCCGCCTTTTATTTTGCTTCACTTGCGCGCTTACGAAGCTCTTTTGCACTATTTCTATGCTCAATTGCTAAAGCATCGTTTGAAAGCTTTTCATAAGCCTCTGCGACATAATCGTTTATAATCGCTAAGATATAGTAAAGGTCTTTTGTTAAGCTCTCATCTTTGATTTTCTTCACTTCCACAAACGCTTTTTCATACCACTCAAGCTCTTCCTTTTTATTTCCTATCTTTCTTGCTGCATATCCCGTGCTAAAAAGTACAGATAAAAATTTGCGGTAATCTGAAACTCTACCGAGCGCGTTATATGTGCTTATAGTGAAATTCGTATTAAGCTTTTTGCTTTTATAATAAAAATTATAAAACTCTTCTACCGCTTTATTTTTCCTCTCTTGCTTTTCGCTCCCCTTTGCAGCATCTGCTATCTCATCAAAAATGCAAAGTCGTTTATGCAAACAGTCGACAAGCTCCCCTTTATCATCAAATGCTAAATAATCGAAAATATTTTCATATGTATCATAAAGCTTATGGAAAGCGCTATATGAGATAGTGCTTCTCGCTAATTTCTCCCGTATTAGAACAGCGCGATTATAATAAAGTTGCGAGTTTTCTTCATCTCCCATATGCCAATATTCATTACCTATAAGCTCCAAAATATCAGAAAGCTTATCATTTGCAGCGGGAGATTCAACCTGATTATATAGCTTTTCGGCATAAAATGCGCTTTTCTTTAGATAATATAGATTTTCTTCATATCCATTATCATCATCTGATAGATAAAAATCCATATCGCTTCCGATAATTTTATAGCTCTCCGCAGCTCTTTGCAATACCCACGGGACATCTATCTCTGAAACCAAACTATCATAGACTTCAAGTCCTGCAGTAAAATATTCCATTGCAGTCTTTTTAAAATCAAGCTCCCCTTCAATTTTTAATAGTTTTTTTATCCTCTCGCGAGTTTTGCTATATTTTCCATTTGAGTCGAACTCATCGTCATTATCTCCTACCTCTAAATGCGCGGCGGGTTCGATTATAGCTTTTCCAAGCGAAATATTTGCAAAAGCAACATCTGAGCGGGCTGATGGGGTTTTAAGCTGTTGCGCTGCATCGGTATAATATTTCAGGCTATAATAGTGCCAGTAAATTTTAAAGTAGTCATCATCCAAGTTTTCAGCCTTAATAGCATAAGCTCTTGCTAAATCGGAATATGAACTCGGCGTTTTTAGCGAGTTTGCCAGACGTCTGTATATATTTATCGCCTCATCAGAGCAGTCTGCATCATCTGCCGCCATAGCTAATGCGCGAAGATTTTCAGGGGTATTCTCTTCCTGCACAATCCTCTCAAAAATAGTTACACTTTTTTGGTAAAACTCTTCTGCTAAATCGAAATCATCTCCAACCATACTATACAGATTTGCCATGCAGCTATATGAGGTTGCTAAGGTTTTATAGTTTTTAACATTGGCATCAGCTTCTATAAGTGTTTCTGATGCATTAACGCTTGCATCAAAAAACTCTTTCGCATCATCGAAGTTTCCAAGATTCATATAAGCTAATCCGCAGTTGTTGTTGCTATAAATCACATCGCTCACTAAATCTTGCAAATCCATATTATCAAACTCACCACTCTGCGCTATCTGCGCATAAATATCATTTGCCAAAAGACGATATTCTAATGCTTTTTCATACTCATCTAAATTGTTATACCCTGATGCTACTCTATCTGTCATGAACGCATGGTTTCTATATAGCCAGAGAGTTTTAATTCCATCAGTTATAGCCTCAGATATTTCAAGACCTTTTTTATAGTGCGAAAGAGCTAAATCATGATCCCCAAGTGAGGCTATAACATCTCCAAGATTCATATGAGAATGTATATACTCGCTCTTTGCTTCAATATCATCTGTCGCTTCCGCTATTTTTTCTATTATCTCGTGTTTTAGCTTATAGTTTTGCAGTGCCCCCTTATAATTTCCTATCTCCTGATTTATCGACCCTAACCTAAAATATAGCATTGAAATAATCTCTTGAGTTTCAGCTGATTTCAAGTCAATACCACTCGACAAAGAAACTTTTAAAATACCCTCAAAGATTGAGCATGCCTTTTTATATTCCTCTGTGTCGCTATTAAAGCAAAGATAAAAATCATTGTAGAAAAATTTAAAAATATCAGAGGACTTGATTTCTCTCACCGCATAAACCGCAAACTCCTCCACCCAATCAGGGTCAATTATTGCTATATTATGAAGCTCTTTTGCTGTTACCGCAATTAAATTTGCATCACCACTATCAATAACCTCTTTGAGATACTGGGTCAAACTATAATCAATAGCGCTATCTTTTGCATTTGCTGGCCATCTGTGCTCCCCTATCTTATAATAGTGGTATATTAACTCTCGGCGACGCAAGCCATCAGTTATATCAAGAGTTATTAAATGATAGAGAATAGTGCCGTTCCAGCTTTTTGTAAAACTGTTTTTTTCTATCTCTTTTAAAAGCCCTTCTCTGATAACTCGGTGGGTAAAGTCAAGTCTACCGTCATCCCTTCGCATAAAAAAGTTTTTCATATAACTTGTGAATATCGCAAGGTCAACTGAGCTATATTCTTGCACTCTACTACTGAATATAGCTTGCAAATCGCTCTCGCGAAGTCCAAAGCGCGATATTGCCAAAAGAAAAATAACTTCATTGCAAAAATCAAAATTCACCCGCCCTGCCGCTTCTTGCAAAAGAAAGACAGCCATATCAGAGATACCTGTTGGGAATGAGCTTATCAGCTTTTTCATATAGCTGTTTATTGCGTTCATATCGTTTCCACCTGCGGCGATATGCATAAAATCCTTTGCATCAAGCATCATAAGTCGGCTGAGCGCCATACTTAAATATAGCGGATTTCTTGAATTTTTAAGCCGTGATAACATTAAAACTATATCCCGTGGGAGCTCTTTCCCATTTGAGCGAACTATCCCAAGTATGGCCTCTTCTATCTCCTTTTTATATAGATTTTGTATCTCGCTATCAATTTTCTCGGCTTGCATCGGATAAAATGCAGGCAGCTTAAAGCTGTCAAGAAGCGATATTACTATTATAATATTTTTTGGCAGTGCATTCGGGAGAAACTTAAGTGAATTTCGCAAATCATCTTCGGTTAATTGATCAATTGCATCACAGAAGATATATAATGGCCTCTCTTCTTTTTCCCCGTATGTAAATGCAAGGTTTGAAAACCTTTCAACAAAATCCTCTGGTTTATGCTCTTTTTGAATATCCTCAAAATGCTCCTCTTCTCCTAAAAGAGTTTCTATCTTGTATACCATCTGCCTTAATAAATCAAATGAAGTTTGAGAATTCGAGCTGTTTCCACAGGCTATAAAAAGCGATTCACCTCTATCTCGAACGCCCTGATATATCTTTGACATAAGGGTGCTTTTCCCGCTTCCAGGCTCACCTGTAAACATTACAAGCGGCGCACGAACATCAGCTATAACTTTAGTATAATGATCTGCATAATCAACTTTTGCTGAGTACTGAGCCGCCTTTTGCTCTGTAAAGAGATTTGCCGCTATCTCTTCGCGCTCTTGCCAATTTAAATCTTTTAGTTTCTCAAAATCTTTCACAAATAGAGTTTTAACATCTGAAAAAACCATCTCTTCAAAGGTTTTTGGTATTAAAAGCTCGTTTTTATCGCTATCCCAGCCGCAACTATAGCTTTTTATAGAAGCGCCGCTATCCTTTATCTTTTCTTTTAGCTTTTCGAGTTTTTTTGATATTTCACTGTCAACCTCTATATATCTATCTCGATATTCTAAAGGGATATCCTCTTTTAAAAGCGGCTCTCTAAAATAAAAGAGACATCTATCAAGCTGCCCTTCCTTTGCAAGCGCTCCATATTCTATTTCAAGCTCGGTAACGCTTTTTTCAAAATCTAAAAGGGGGTATTTTTTGCGCTCTGCCGCATTTTTAATCATATCCTTTGGCGGAATCCAACCATACCTCTCACCGATAAGAATAATCATATATGGCCTTGTATTGTCAATCTCATCAAGGCAGACAGAAAGCACCTTATTGCTTCCCTCATCGCTCTCAAGATCGGTAGTATTCACTCCCCACCTTAAATCGACAAAACGAATACTCTCACCAAGCTCCCCCGCATAAACATTGAGATTTGGCACAACTTTTAGCGCAAGAGCATCTCTTTCTGCTTGCATATCTCGAAATGTGCTTGAAACAAATACCGATTTCATATTAATCTCCTCATTGCTCTGTTTTAATTTTATATGAAAATGCTTGTATAAGATTTTAAACTCTGTTATAAGGGAATAATTAATTTTTATTACCTAAAATTATACCGAACAAAATAAAATAAATCAAGAAAAACCCGCAGTATAAACTGCGGGCTTCATTATTTTGCTATACCTCTCAAATACGCATTCCGATGTTTTTCTTTGCATTAAAGCTTTTTGTATTTTGCTTTGACGCTGTATTTCTTTTTGAAGTTGTATTAGCGATCAAATCTTTTATCCTGTTTATCGCAGAAGCATCACTACCAGATGAACTCTGAACTGGGGCGGACACTGGAGCCGGTGTTGGTGCAGTCGCTGGAGCTGATACTTGAGTTGGCGTTGTTGCAGCAATTTGAATCTGGGTATTTAGATAGTCTTGATTGTTATTAAATATCTGCGAAGTAAGCGCCTCTCTGGCACTCTCGATAAAAGATAGATATGCAGCTTCTATCGTGCTTCTTGCACTGCTGTACCCAGTTGCAAGATTTATAAGCGATGTTTCAGATAATCCGCCTGTGTTTCCAATAGCTGAATTTAGCTGTGGCAGCAACCGCAAACTTCTCTCTCTTTCAATATAGTTTTGTCTGAGTGCACGGTCGCGCTCTGCTTGCGCCTCATCCTCAGTCTTGTTATAGAGCTGATTTGCAAAGCTATCAGCGCTTTGCTTTAGCTGACCTGCAAGATATAATCTCGGATCAGCTGATAAATAATCTAAACTTGCCATAATTTCCTCCTTTTAATTAAATGGTTTATCGCTTGCAAGTACCTCACTGCTATCTGAAAACCCTGTCGTTGTCGGATCTTCAACAGCATTCCAAACCGATGTTGCCACAACTGCCAAAAGATAAGGATTTAAAACTGCTTTACCAAGCGTTTCAAATAAAATCTGAAAGTCTGTTATCTCAGAGCCAGCTATATTGAAGTACGCAAATATCGGAGTTATAATAGCTATCGCAATCTGAACCCAAAATTTCGGATTTTTAAACCGAAGCGCTAAATTAATTTTCATATCTCTTATCGTTTCCTTTCTCGTATTTTTTTATATTCATCTCCTCAATCATCCGACGAAGCTCTAAAACTCTCTGCTCTTGAATAATAAGACGCTCGATAAAATTGTTATGCTTGTCCATCTTTATTTCAAGTGAGCGAAGTCTCGACTGAATTCTTCCATAAGCAAATCCCAAAGCTATAGCATAAACTGTTATCTCTATAATTAGAGTTATTATCTCTAAGTCCATAAAAGTGCTTCTCCGGTTTCGGCGTTAATTTTTGCAATAAGCTCTTTATAGCGCGAAAGCTCGGTTTGCTCGCTTTGCTCTTCTTCTAATGGCTTATTTCCATTAAGTCCCGCCGCTTCTATGACTTTTTTGTAATCCTTGTATGCGATATTTAAATCAACATTCCCAGAAATACCAGGAACGCTCCCTGTCGAGCTATGTTGCCATATGCCATATTCCCCTTTAAACCCAACATACCCCCTATAATCAGCGACCCATATATCATACCGATTTAGAGCATCAAGATTTAGGTAGTTATCGAGAAAATAAGTATAGCTATATAGCATTGCATAGTATCCTGCAGCTTCAATATCGCTTAAAAATGCATTGCATATCTCGCTGTTTAGCTCTTTATCATTATCTTTATAGAGCGTGCTATCCTCGAAATCAAAAACAACAGGATAATCAATCTTATACGGCTTTATTATCTCAAGTAAAGATTTTGCCGCAATCTTTGCAGACTGCACTGTTTTCGCATAACTATATAGATAAACTCCGACAGAAATCCCGTGTTTTTTAGCCTCTTCGATGTTTCTTTTGAAATAGCTGTCAAAACCTGCGGTAATAAGCCCATCGTATCCGCACCACCCAGCTCTAATAAAGACAAATCGAACACCATCTTTTGCGACCTTTTCAAAATCAATTTCTCCTTGATATTTTGAAACGTCAATTCCGTAAATTTCCATCAGTACCCCCAAATCTCCACTAACTTAACATTTTCTACCGTATCGTGGCCAGTATGGTCTATATGTATAAAATTGTTATAGCTATCAACAGTTATTTCATCCGCGGCAGAATGTCTCAGTTTCACCATAGCAGTTGCTATATTTTCATTCGAGAAGGATGTAAATGTTACTTCCATCTGCTCTTCACTTCCCTGCTCTGTTAATCGGCAAAGAGAAACCCCACTGTCGCTTAAACTTATATAGTCAAAGAGAGCTATATTCGGCACCACTAAAACATTACTAAACGAAGCACCCTTCCATAAACTATATGGAACTCTTCTTGTGTTTAAGAAAATTTTTCCATCAAGAACCATGCCGAAAATAATATCTCCGTTTTTAAATGCGGCTGTGCCAAGCGGCTGATTAAAATAGTTTACCGCCGATATCAAATTGCCATTTAATCGAAACCCTTCTCCCTGATTATAAGTTGCAGTTGCTTTGAAATAAAAATGGTTATTGTTCCCCGATAAATTATGAATATCATCCAAAACGGTATGAAGCGTCTTACCCACCACCTGATTTGCAAGGGCATATTCCGATGGCAGCTTGCCTCCAAGCATATCTGAGTTCCATGACCTATCGCTTGTTTCAACAACTCCATCCTTATCCCAATCATAGATTTCGCTTAGCATATCTCCATTACCGGTATATATGATTCTGTCTGTTATCGCCTGTTGCGCCTCATCTTTCGTATAAACATCATTTTTATCCGCCTTCTCAGTGAGGCTTGTTTCAACGCTTTTGCCGCTTGTCGTTTTGATATTTGTAGCTCCGTTGTTCGATGATAACAAGTCAATCAATGAGTTATATCTGCCAATTAAAAACTTGCACAACCTATCAAATAAAGACTGCAACTCTGAAGGTCTTCCATACCATTCGTGTGAAATCCCCTCGATTTGATTTTCAACTACCTCCTCATCGGAAATTTTTTTCTGTAATATCTCCATATTATCCCTCTCTCGCATAATTCTTAATACGATAATATTTTATTATTTCGTATAATCCAAACCCTTCATTTAGAGCCCCGTTTGAAACACGAAATTGCAATGTGCGGTACTTTTTAACAGCTTCCTTAAGATATATCTGCTTAACTCTTATGTCGAAAAAGAATGAGAACTTATTGAAATTAATATTGTCCCAGCTAAAAACAGTAAACTGCTCGGTCTGCATCTCTCGAAAGCTATCTCCGTCTATTGCATACTCAACTTTTGCCGAAGTATTCTGTGCTGATTTTATAACAACAGCACTCCCCTTCTTGACAAGATTTTTGTATACAGTCGGGTCGCCATCGTCATCTTGATTTGTCGTCCAGTAGCAGTTTATAGGTTGTCCGTTATCGCTATATCTGTCATAGCCATTATTGTTGAAATTCAGCTTGAAAATTTCTCCAGCAACCGTTCCGAAAAACAAATCCTCCCCGTGGGAGACAACACAATAAGCAGGAATATTATCCCAATAATAGCATTCATAGACAAAATCGTCACCGCCATCCACTCGGCTTTTCTCCCGTGAATTCAGAATATAAGCATGTCCGTTTATAAATAGAAAATAATATCCCCCATATTCACATCCAACAGCATCCTCTAAATTCTCTTCATCTGAAAGTTTCGGGTTTATATAATAACTTCTGTTTTTAAGCACCCTCTCGGTCGATATGTTGTTTGATGTAACAGCATATATTCCGGTTCTCGCAAGAAACATAGGCTCATCTATAAGTGAAACAAAACATCCGCGCGAAATAGCTCCAACTCCCGTGATTCCTGATTTTATAGGAAAAATAGCTATTCCATCTAAAATTGAAGCACTTCTGATAAATATACTCGTATCCTGACCATTATCCTCTTTAACAATCAGCATATACTCGCCAATTTTGAGATACCCCATAACCTTTGTGTTGTTATTACCTATTCTCGAATAGTTAAGGTCTGGAAAATAGCATGGATCATCGTGCTCACTATAAAAATCATATTCCCGATAGCTTTCATTCGCCGTAACAAATAGCCTGTTATTTCCGCCATAGCCATAAAAACTAAAAACTTTGCAGCCGCAAATCCGCTCTTTATATCCCGAAACGGTTTTAGCATATTCGATAAATATATTATCTTCACCTGTAATAGGTGATTGCGGTGGAGCGGTATTGAAATTTATCTCACCAAGCTCTCTGTTTACCGTGAAATCAACTCCTTCGTGAAGCTCCTTCTCGCCATCTGTTAGCATCTGCGTTATCTTCACAGTATCGCTATCAATCTCATCTGCACTAAGACTGTAGATTTTTTCACTGCCATCACCTGTAAACTTTTCTATCCTTTTTGGTGTAAGCATATTAATCGGTTGCAGCACCTCGCCTCCGCCCTGTGGATTTTTTGCTATCAGAATAACCGGAACAGTTGCAACCTGCGAAACATCCACAGCAAAAGCCCCATCATAAACGATATATTCCCTACCGGTGATCAAAAATAATTTCGTGCTATCTTTATGCCTTGAAAAAAACATAGCTGAACGCTCATCCAAAAGACCAGAATAAACTTCGCTGCTCTGCTCGCCTCTCATTATATGCAGTTTATCACCGCTGTGAACAGCAAACAGCTCCTCGCCATTAATAACTCCGAATATCATCGAATTAATCCGACCGGGAAAACTTCTATATAGTTTATATCCAGGTCTCTTTAGATGCTCACCGCCTATATCCGAATAGATATTAAGTGCATCAGGAGAGCGACTCTTATCAACAAGATACGGGTCTTTTGAAAAATCAACCCCTCGAAATTTGCTATATTCCGTCTTGTATATCTTTTGATTATCCGAGATAGCTATCATTATAGATACCTCCATTTGACAGAACACTCGCAACCGGCTCACTGCTTGATAAGATCAGGTTATTTTTCTTTATCTCATAGTCGTTATAGTAGATGTCTGCCATAGTTGGCTCATCATCGCGAAGCAGGTAGAAAGCAGTTAGCAGCGGAATTAAAAACAACACTCTTTGCGGCAAATCTATCTCGAAATTATCATCTGTCTCTTTATCTATAGTAGTAGGTTGCTTTTTATACCGAACTGTTACCAAAAAGCTCTCTGTCGATTTAATAAAAAGTTGTGTTCCTATCGTATAGCTTAAAATATCACTTAAAACTTTATCGCCCTCCCAAAAGATTGGTTTTTCGTAAAGGGTTAAAAATCGTATGTTTTCTCCCTCTTTTGTTATTCGCTCCAAATCATAGCAAACATAGTCATCATAACAGACGATATCATCTAAATTCTCGCTTCTTCGCTCACTATATCCCGAGAGATTTTTTATATTGTAGCTGTAATCCCCCTCGAATATAATCTCAGTATCCCCCAAAGCAAATCCGCGATATAAAACAAATTCACCACTGCTCACAAGAGGAATAGTCTCACTGCCAGCCTCCGAATTTACTGTCGCTTCGCCATTTCCATCGCAGAGAAAATAATAGCTTTTAATCCCTTTTGCAAAAAACTTCAAACTACTACCGCGATAATTAATAATCGGTTCTGCATCAAAGCAGTTTTCAATCGCCTTGTGCGCAAAAGTTATTTCCCCTACCTCAGCCAAAACCTCACTTGCAATCGTTTTAACAGCTCTGTCGAGTGATAGCATCATCGTATCTCTATAAGAATTTTTACTATCTTCTGTTAAGAAACCAAGCGCTGTTACCGCTTCAATAATCTGATAAACTTTCATAAATACCCCCTATCTTTTAGATAAAAGGGGGATAACCCCCTCTTACCTATGGTAACTCAATCGCCAACATCTCAGACCCCGTAACACCGGTCACGATAACATGGTCTTTAAACTCACCTGAAACATTTTTAAATCTTCCGCTGTCGATAACAGCGACATTTCCCGCCGAAATAGTTAAATCTTCTCCTGCAAACATGCTATTTCCGGCTTTTACTGTAATTTCTTCTGCCATCGCAAGCAGAAAAATCTTATTGTCATCACCTGTGAAATCGAGAGCAACTCCATCTCCAACCGTGATATCCTCACCCAAAATTGCAGCCTCATTCCTACCTGTTATCTTTGTAATCTCATGTTTTGTTATAGCCATATTTTCCTCCTTAACTGTATTTAACGTTTAGCACGACCATCTCTTTTGGTCGCACGAGTTTTGCATTGTATAAAACATACCCTTTAACTGCATCGCTAAAGCTATTTTCAGGACGATATGCCTCTATGTGTGTAACGGGGTTACAAAATGCAATAGCTCTATCTGTTTTAAGCTGAATAAGTCGTGAGCCCGCCTCAGTCCCCGATGCCACATTGTTTGACATCTTAACATCGACATTGCCATACTTTCCAACAAACCCATTTTTTAGCATTCCCGAGTTATCGGTATCAAGTTTGATATAAGCTTCACGCAGTAGCATATAGAATTTCGGATCAACTGTAAGGGTTATCCGAGTAGTCTGGCTCACGTCATTTTCATATAGCTTTAGAAGCGCTGCATCTATAATACTTAGAATATTATCAGCGGTAATTGTTGTCGCTGTCGCCGAAGACTTTATAGCCGATTTATCTTTAGCTATATCGGCTATATGCTTATCCATAGTGTCGCAGAGCGCCTCTGTCGCCTCTTTGTTTAAAACATCCATAAGTCCACCCGGTGACTGTCTTGCATCAATATCATCAACTTTGAAGTTGAAGTACGCGACATTATTTATAGCCATCGTCACCGATGTATCGCTTATGTACTCAGCATCAGATAGTGCAATCTCGCTTTTGTTCGTTTGGAATATAGTCGGCTTTGAAACACCGAGTATACGAACCGAGTCGCCCATCTTGCGAACATCTCCCTCGTATTGTCTGTTAGTATTCTCTGCAAAGACAAGAGCCTTCTCTAAATCTCTGCTAATCTGGCTGCTCCAGATTGTTGGTTTAAAATTGTTATACATCTAATCTACCTCCATTTTGTTACTGATTTTCGAAGTTTTGAAAACTGCGCGTCTGAGAGTGCGTCGATATCTTTTTTGCTCATAAAATCAACCTCTCTTTTGCTGTAGAGTCTCTCTTCTGGCGAATAAATTCCACCTACCGACCCCATAGAAGGATTGCTCTCCTCCGTTGCTGTCAGCACTGTTGCCTTGTAAGCTGTCGTCGGGGATACACCCGCCGCTACAAGAGTTGCAAACTCATCTCCAAGCTCTGCAAGGCTCATAACCGACGGCGCAATTTTCCGAATTTCTTCAAGGTCTGCTCTCATAGCATAGCTTGCCGCAATATACATAAGTTCTTTGCGCTCTTCAAGTAGGTAAGCAATAAATTCATCCTTCTGCTCACTATCTTCAATAATCCCAGAGAGCGTCAAAAAATCATTTTCTTGCAATGCGGTATCTGTTTGCAAATTCTCTGAATGCATCTGCTCGTTGTTTATTTTGTCAATAAACCCTGCATCCATAGAAACTTTCTTCTGCTTTACATCTTCCATAAACTAATCCTTTCTTTTATTTATCTCAAAGGGTTTCCCCTCTAAAACCTATCAATTTGCAATACCTTACCTGTAACGTCGAAAATATGCTCCTCTCGACAATCAGGACAGGTAATGTATAGCTTATCTGAAATCTGCTCAAAATAGTCTTCCGCTCTGCTCGCAATAACAAAGCTTGTACTTCTTATTTTCAATAAAGGCTTATCACAGCAGAAAAACTTAGTTCCCCTGCCCTTTGTCCCCGACATTTGACAGCTCTTGTTTTTGCAGCTATAGTTCATTGTTTTCGTCTTTTCGCTCGAAATTTTGCTATCTTTAAACATCATAAGCCCACAAGCTTCACACTTCATCATTCCCCTCCACTCCAACAGTCGCGCTCTCGCGTATCTTTAAAATCTGCAAAAGTTTATTTTTTGGAACAGTTGAAGAATCATCAAGCATCGAAACATATTCAGAAAAGGTGATATCTCCTTTTGAAAAGAGCCTTTCAAGCGCAATTTCACTGCTCGCTTTCGAGAATGGATCTGTTGGCGAAACATCTATTTTCGTCGAGAAAATCATTTTAGTAAGCTCATCTCGAGTGACCTCTACCCCATCGCAATTCATCTTATTCTCGCAATAAGCAAACCACATATGAAGCCAAACTTTCGCAAGATCTTCAACAAACTGTCGATAAGAAGCAATCTGCTCATTTAGCGGTATCGCCGACTGATCTCTCGCCGCCTTAATAGCCTCACCGCTTGCTTTTGTAGGGTCTATCGCTCCAATAGCAGTTTCACTTGCCCCTTCAAGTGAGCGGGTAAGTTCTAATAATTCGCTCTGCAACCTGCTTGCATCGGTAGATGTTGAAGCGGGGTTTAGATACCCAATTATCGTATTTATCGGATTCCCCATAAGCCCATTCACCTTGATATTCGCCCCAACCTCACCGAGTTTTTCAACGTTTTCAATCCTACTCCCATCATAAACAAGTGTTGGGAATGCAAATCGCTTAACGGCAACTGCTCGTCTTGCCGCTGTTTTATTAACCTCAATCTGGTTTGGTATCATAAACTGAACACCGGATATCCCCCGTGCACACTCGTTATCAGACTCCCATTTTAGTGAAATTAGAGGATAGTGGAAAAGTCCTTTTATAATACTTGGTCGCTTATATAAAACACCTGAAACCGCCTTTGCAAACATTATTCCTTTTTCTGTCTTTTCCATATATGTAATCGAAGTGCAAAATTCCATAGCATTCAGGTAAACAGCCTTTTTCTGCAAACTATCTTTTAATAGGTCATTATCCGAAACAATCCTGTTTATATCCTCATCGCTTATCCCATCTCTCTTCGCGCTCTCTTTAACATAGTCAATAGGAAGCCGCTCAGCTATCAATATATATTTTTGCCTTTGAAGATCAGAAACAGTTTCATTTTCAAAGAAAATATTTGTATTGCTAATTATGTCATGTGAAAGTCTTGGCATCTCACTACTGCCAGCGTCCATCTCATCTCTGTAACAGAAAAGATACCCATCTCCCGTTATAAATGCATTTTTAATAATCTGCCAACTTAAACTATCAAGCCTTGAATGTTCCCATTGCGCAGCAGCAGCTCTCGATAGGTAGTTTGCAATACCTTCGCTTTTACTATCCCCCTTAAGACTTCGATAAACTATGCTCATAAGGTTCTGCGCAATTAACGATATCTTATATCTTCCGGTGGGTTTTATAAAATTCAGCACCGGCAAGTCTTCGCCGCCCGAAAGTCCCCTCCATTGATTTCCAACATAAAAATCTTTGTTTTTTTGCGCTGATGTGAAGAGATTGTCTATAAGTGCATTTTGATAGCAGTTATCATATAGTGAAAAAATCTCATCCGCTGTTATTTCCATCACCTATCATCACCCCCACTATAACTGTTTATCTTATCAAGCATACTATCTAAAACCTCAGTCTTTTCCATCCGCCTTAACCTTGGCAGTGAAAATTTCTGCTCTTTGCCCTCTCCCTCACGCCTGCCAACTCGATATGCGGCAATCGTGAACAGTGGCAGTAATAAGCTATAACAAAATAATCCAAATTCAGATAACATCTATTTTCCCCCTTTCTTTATAACTGTTGCTTTTCACCTTCTTCTCGCTAAAAAGCAGATCTTTTTTTCTTTTAGGCTTTGCCGATGGTGGAATAAAATAGTTGCAAAACCCTCTGATTGCATCCGCCCCATGGGTGAGTTTATGCGGATGCTTACTCACGTCACTCGGGTTCACACTATCGTGAAGAAGCGCTGGAAGCGAAGAAATAAGCTCAGTACAGCTCTCAAAGACGGTGAGCCTCGCTCTCTTTTTCCCGTCAACATCATAAAACGGCTTTAAATATTCCTTAACCGACATCCACCCCTCAACTCTACCCCCTCCTGATTTAGTGAGCGGTATCCCTTCCTCTAAAAAAATATCTGCAATACTTCGCCCCGTCTCCTGCCTTGAATTCCAGATATCGGGCGGCGCTAAATAAAGGGTTATTTTTTCATCTGTAAGCTCTTTTATAACCTTCGCCGCCTCACTTATAATTAGCGGTGATTTTCCATTATCTTTTCCTTGACAAAACTCTCGCACAACATAAGCACACCCATTACTATCAACTGCTATCCAATAAAAAGCCGCCATATCAAACCCATAATCCATCGTAAAGTAATATCTATAATGCGATGGCACTACAAAAGGCTTTATAGTGTGAATACTTCTATCCCACTCGGTAAAATACTGCCCCTCAAAAACATCCCAGTTCCCGTACAAAAGTGCTTTTTTATCCTTTTCGCGAAGGTTGTGTAGCCTCTTGACATATTCAGGATCACTCTCTATAAGAAACTTATTATCAAAAACTCGACTCTCGATAAAAACTCGACTCCCCGAAGAGAACTCACGCTTTATATCCTTGCAATTTGAATTAATAAACCGCTCACGCACCCAGTTATGCCCAACGCCCCCTG
The DNA here is from genome assembly GCA_964369635.1 of uncultured Oscillospiraceae bacterium. GTDB lineage: Bacteria > Bacillota > Clostridia > Oscillospirales > Ruminococcaceae > CAYJGN01. Next base: position 1,910 of record CAYJGN010000019.1, on the reverse strand, counting down.
GATTTGTGCAGCTCTTTATCTGCTTTGGAAAGCTATTAACCCCTCGGAGCCTCGATATCAAATAGAGGTAAACTTCTTCAGTAAAATGGGTTAGCTCATCAAAACGTATAACATCATATTCTGCACTTTGAAACTTATAAAGCTCCCGCTCACTATCGCAAGAAGCAAAGTCTATAATAGAGCCGTTTATAAATTTCCCGCTGTGTTTTGTGCTGTTGTAGTTGTAGATTTTATTTGGATATAAACTTTGCGCTGTTCGAATAAGCGATTTCTCAAGCTCAGGATATGAGCGCCTAATTATAAGCTGTTTGCTTCTGGCATTCTTCAAAGCATAAATTAGTGCATCTATAATCTGCGCATAGCTTTTCCCCCCACCGGCAGCTCCGCCGAACAAAACTTCAGTTGCATCGGCTTTGCAAAAGTCAAGCTGCTTTTTAGTAACTTTTATCTCCACCTATTCATCAACCTTTATCTCCAATTTAAAATCATCATTTCCACGCTCTTTATCTGTATGTGTACAAAAACTGTTGACGGTAGCTATAACCTCTCCTATCTTTTGTATTTCAAGATTTTTAAGTTTTGATATCAGTGCGCTTTTTTCTTTTTGCGGAAGCTCTTCTTCATCTGCAATTATCTGAAGAAGAACTAAGAGCTCGTCCTCAAAGCACAAAGCAGCATCTATTCGCTTTTTTATCAGAAGAAGACTTTTATCAACTATCTCAGATGCTCTACCATCAAAATCATCAGCTTCTGCTCGTGCAGTTGAAATCTTTTCATTATGTACGGATTTATTCCCTTGCTTCTGCCAGCGTTTAACCGTCTTTTCACAAACACCAAACTGCTTTGCAACTGCCTTTATATCACCGGTTTCTAAAAGAATCTTTAAAGCTTGCTCTATCCTCTGCTCTCTCTTATCCATAGTCCTCCTCGTTCCAGTTTTCTAAAATAAACTCCCTTGAGTAACAGGGAATCTTTAAAAAACTTGAAATAGAATCCTCTTTGCATTCCTCACAAAGCACTTCATTTTGAACAATATATCTACCGCAAGGACAACATTTGCTCACTTCCTCGAAGCAATTTCTCGCTTCACAATAAGGGCAAAATTCATCTTTTGAGACGTTTTCCTCACTGTAAAAACTATTCGATTTTTGATATACTGGTTCATTAAAAACACTCTGACAACTGTTACATATGTACAATTTTTCTCACCTCCTCAAAAAATAAAGTATTTGTAGTCAATTCCAAAATAATCGGAAATCTTTAGTATAGTGCTAAGCTTGGGATTACGGGTTTTATGCTTATAGCAGTAGTATGCCGTTTTACTTATCCCTACATTCCTCACTAACTGGGCGACTGTTAAGTTATTTGCTTTGCGAATTGCTTCGATTTTCTCAAACATAATTTTTTTCCTCTTTTTTGCTGAAAAACACTTGCTTTTTCATTGGAAATATTCTATAATATAAATGTAATAGGAAAGCTTTCGATTGGATTTCTTTTGCAATTAGTAGTTTGATAGTTAAGTTTTCTTATGTACCGTATTTTACCATAAGTTGCTTTATTTGTCAAGAAGCAATAGTTAAGTTTTCCGACTTTGTGAAAGGCGGCCAAGTTATGTATGACAATTTTGCTAAATTAGTACAAAAAAAAGGTGTAACCATTTATAGGGTTGCAAAGGACACGAGCATCGCTCAAGCGACGCTAATTGATTGGAAAAATGGAAAGTATACACCAAAAATTGATAAGCTTCAAAAACTCGCTGATTATTTTAATGTCACACTTGACTATTTGCTCGGCAAAGAAGACAGAGACGAAAGTGGCGATCTTATAACATACGATAAATTCTCATTTGCTATGGCAAATCAATCAAGAAATTTGACCGAAGACGATAAAGAAATTTTGTTATCAATGGC
>CAYJGN010000018.1:39340-40040 GCA_964369635.1 uncultured Oscillospiraceae bacterium | reverse complement strand
ATTATCTTTAATATCATTAAGATTAATTGAAACAAGCTCTGAGAGACGCATACCGCAGTTTAGCAGAAGGGTTATGATGCAACGGTCTCGTATCTCATTTTTGCCATCTGGCGCATCTATTAATTTTAAGCTCTCTTCTAATGTTAAAAATTTAGGAACTGATTTTTTAACAGAAGGGGAGTCAAGGCCTTTTGTTGGGTTGTTTTGAAGTATATTCATCTTAGTTGTAAGATAATTAAAGTAAACTTTAAGGCAAGAAACTTTTCGCGCCCTTGTTGTAGCACTGTTTTTGCGATTAGTCAGAACATAGTTTAGATATTCATAGATATCAAAAAGAGTTATTTTCTTAACAAAATCATAATCAAGAGCGCTTAGTGAAACGGTCTCGATTTTGCTTAAGTCAATATGGTTATAATAACAATAAATATAGCGAAGAAACAGACAAAGATCGGTATAATAAGCCATAACCGTCCTTTGACTGCGCCCTTTAATTGTCAGCATATAATAAAGAAAATCCTTTAAAATCAGTGGTGCATCTTTAATCTCGATAGCCAATATATTACCCCTTATATTTGTTTATATTAGTATAATCTTTTTACCCAGTTTTTTCAAGATAGCTATATAAAATAAATAGCTATTTCTATTCTAATAGAATAGATAATTTTAAATCTGAACTTGCAGATGTGTTTAGTTATGTTTT
>CAYJGN010000018.1:30141-39330 GCA_964369635.1 uncultured Oscillospiraceae bacterium | reverse complement strand
GAATAGATAATTTTAATTGCTTAGTTATGCATAAGGCTTGTGTTGCTTAGAAGCTTTAGCAAAAAAACATCTATAGCTATTCTAATATTTATAGATAAACTTAATAGCTTAGCTATGCATAAGGCCGGTACGGCTGATGTTGACTGGTAGTCTTTGCAAAAATTGGTTAAGAACTTAAACAGGTTCGCTTTCATTTTCCACCGAACAAAAGTGCCAATTGAGCTAATGTCGCTCCTCGCACCTCAGGCTACTTTTGCCTTTGCTTACCTCACTTTTTCAAAGCTCAAACCACTTGTTAATTATTTAACATACAAATGTGGGAAACATCGGAGCGTATTGTATTAGTAGTTGTGATACATAAAAAGCTATGAAACTGCTGCAGAACTATCATTTTAGGATATTGCTATAATTTGTTTTGAGTAGACATATAACCGATGACCATATCATTATATTTGAATTTTGCATCTATGAATAATATGTAGTTAAAAACTGTATTATTAGAATAGTTATAAAGCAATGATAAGAAGAGTTAGATAAAGCTATAGCATAACAGTTCAACGAGGACGGCTATATAAGACTTGTACAGAAAGCTATAACATGTAAAACTGTATAATTTAGTTTTTAGTAAGGTGCGCTAATAAGTTTAAAACAAATAGGATCACGATAACGATACAGTTAATTAACAGATAAGAACTACTTGCAAAGTATTTAATTAGAAGATTAACGATTTTAATCTATTAACCGATTTAAACACAGGAAATAACTATATTAGCAAAATCAGCAAATAACAGTTATTTCTTTTTTCAATCCCCTGAACTTCGCTAAATTTTTATTTAGCGAAGTTTGCTTTGTTTTTTTATGTTTTATATTATTTTTTGTAGTTCGTAATATCCCTCATCTAATAAAAAAGCACCCACTGCAAATAATGCAGATGGCGCATAAGCGCGGTACCACCTCTTATTTTACAGGTGCCCATTTTTTTTGCACTGCTATTCTTTATTTAATCTACTGCGCTTATTGTATAGCAAATTATTATTTGTGATTATCTTCTTTAGAAAAAATAAAAATATAAAACTTACTCTTCGATATATTATATGTTTAAAAATAAGTTTCACAATAGCTTTCAACTAAAGCTCACACTCGCTCTTAAAAAATTTACCAGCAGATTTAAATAGATATAAATATCCGAGAGAGAAATTTGCTTACAAATAAGATTTGAAACTTCTTTGGTGCTTTAATTATAGCTATAAAAGAGAAATGTTAATATTATCCCCTGTTATCTTTAAATAAAACATCTATCTCATCAGATGTTGGCACTTCAAATGAAGAAGAAGCTTTTGCGAAGAGATTATCGTCTATATAATAATTATTGCTATTACCTTTGTTTACCTCTTCGTTTCTAATCTCTATATTCTTTTTAAGGGCAGATTTTGAGATATCTATATAATGCAACTGCGTAGTTATGCCATTTTTATTAAAAAATTGCCTTGTTTCTTCTCGCTCATCTCGGCTCCAAAATCCCCAATCAAGGACAACATTTGTCAAGGTGGTATTTAATTCAACAGCTTTTTTTAATAAATATTGCTTTATTTTTGAAATGACTTCGTCATGATGCTCTCCTAAATTATTATCGAAAAGCGAAAGTGATAATTCATCGCATGATAATAAAACTGCTTTTTGTCTTCTCGCTACTTTATTTGCATAGGTGGTTTTACCACTGCAAATCATACCACAAATTAATATTACTTTTGGCATAAACCCTCCTAAAGTGAGCAAATAAGCTAAAATATCGGTATGATACCGCCGATATCAAGCAATTCACCTTTACACAATATTTCGAGATAACAATTATGGTTTCTTGCAAAATCTTTAATTGCTATGTAGTCTCGGTGGGTTGCGCAGTCACCGGCAAAGGCAAGCAGATTTGGCGAAATCAACCCGCAGCTACCGCCGATAAATCCATAATCTTTAGTGTCAAGCTTTATATCCCCTTTTTCAATAAGCAAAGCATCAAATCCTGCTGATTTTATAGCTTTAAAAACACTTGTATCGTCGGTTATTGCCGCTTTATCATTTATTAAAGCGGTGCTGCATTTTGCGTATGTCTGTTTTGTGTGGACCGCATTTTTATACTGCAGAACTAAATTTTTATCCAAAACTTCAAGGTTGCCAAAAATGGTATCAGATAGAATAAATGCGTTTAACTTGTTATATCCTCTGTGTGTGTTTGATAGCTCAACTTCACTGCTTTTCTTATCTTTTGCAAGTCCAATCGGGTCGTGAAGCACGCATGTCTTCGATAAAAACAGCTGGTAATAACCACTAAAAAGATTAATATCCGGATGATTTCTAATATATCTTGGCAGAATATCTGCACCGAAAACCGAAACAACACCTATTTTGCTATTATCAAAAAGATATGCATAGTCGCTGTTTATAAAAACTCCAACTGCTTTTTCATTTGGCACAAACGGATTATTATACATAAAACACCTAATTTCTAAGGGCATCGACTGCATCGAGTCTTGCTGCTAAAATAGCGGGATATATTCCAAAAAACGTTCCGAACAGAACTGAAACTAAGAGTATCGTAGCGGTTAGGTTAAAATTAAAGTATATCCCCTCCCCAATCATAACAGAAATTATACTTATTAACAACTGACTTACTAAACACCCTATAAAGCCTCCAAGGAGGGTTATTGTTGCTGACTCTGCAATAAACTCTTTAATAATTACCCATTTTGTTGCTCCGAGAGATTTTTTAATTCCTATCTCTCGCACCCTTTCATTAACTGAAACCATCATAATTATCATAATCCCAATACATGAAACGATAAAAGATATAGCACCAACAGAAGCAAGCAGCATTGTTACCATATAGAGAATATCTTCTAAAATTTCTATATGAGAACTTATATTTTCTATGGTTACGTTTTGATCATCAAATCGCTCGTTTATAACATCTTGCAAAACATCGGTACTGCTATACCTATCATCGGTCATCCTTATTGCAAACTGGGTATATCCATCGCTGCTTTGGGTTGTGTTTGGGATATAGACAAGAGATGGAATAAACCCTGTAAACATCGAGGTGAGCGGATTTTCGCTCATAGTAACTACACCTGTTATCGTATAGTTTGCTATATTTGTTTCAGTTGTTATCTTTATCTCTTTTCCAATAACATTTTTGCGCCCAAAGAAAAACGTTGCCATATTCTCATCGATTATACAAACGTTTTGAGCGGTATCTATCTGAAAACTGTTAAAATATTCCCCGTGTAAAAATTTGAAATTAACAAACTCATCGGAGCTCTCATCAACCCCAAAAACCGCTGTGTCATAGTTTTGGTTATTATAGTTTACAACGCCATAATTAATAATAACCGCCGTGCTCTCACTAACATACGGAACCCCTTCAATATAATCATAAACCTCAGCACTCATCTTATCATCAAAGCCGTCTTCAGACATAACTATAACTGAATTTAGCCCAGCCTTATAAAGCATATCGGTTATATAATCAGTCCCTAAATCTCCAATACTGCTGATAGTTAGTACAGATGTTATACCAATACCTATACTTATCATTATTAGAGCAGAGCGCAATTTTTTTCTCTTTAAGTTTTTTATAGCTGTTTTAAAAACAAACAAATAATCCCACCTATTCGGTTATAACAATATCAGAAATTTCCCTATCCTCAGGAGGATTTACTATTACTATCTCCCCTGCTTTGGCACCGCTATTTAATTGGTATCCAAGATTTGAACTAAGACCAAGCGAAACATATCTTTTTTCGGGTATAGTATTGTTTAAGATATAAACAAATTCATAACCATCACTATCTTGCAAAACTGCTGTAAATGGTATAGTTGCAGATTTTTCGTTTAATACAGAAAAAATTTCAACCTCTGCACTGCTCTTATCAATTATAGAAACATCCTCATCAAATGAAATATTAATTTCAACCTTTTTATCATCACTAAAATTCTCAAAAGAAGAATATGCCACATTTGAAATAAATGAAACTTTACCATAGAGTTTTTCGCCTGTTGTAACTGGAACTATAACTGCGGTATCCCCTATGTTTATCTGAGATAGGTACTGTTCATCGATTTTAACAGAAACTACCGCAGTGCTTTCAGCTTTATATTCAATAATCGGACTGTTTGGCATTATAAGCTCATTGTTTTTGATATTAACTGCGGCAATTTCGCCGTCTGATCCTGCATAAATGTACTCGGGGATTGCATCATAGTCTACTATATTATCAAAATTTGGCAGATACCCTATCTCTTCTATAAGTGCTGCGTAACTCTGCTCATTAACTATTGACGGTAGTGAAGCAGAAGACAGTGCTGTTAGAATTGTTGTAATGGTCATTTCTTTATCAACCTTTGCAATCGCTTGCCCTTTTAAAACATTATCACCCGCTGAAATATATACTTCATCAATAAAAAGGGGGTAGTCTAAAATAAGCTGAATCGCGTTGTTTGTTATTATCTCTCCAGTTGCTTTAACGCTTTTTGAAAAGTAGCTATATTGAACCTCTGTCGTCTCATAGCTATCAAGCGAGGAAGCAACAATAGCTGGCAAAAACGGAGTTGAGAACATAAGAAACAAAACAGCTCCGAGTAATAGTTTTTTCTTCATAGCAAAATCCCCCTTAGATTTAGTTTGACTAAAAAAGGGGGATTTATAACATACATTATTTTAAAATTTTAAAAATATCCGATATATTAGATATTCCAATCAGCTCACAGTTAAATTCTCGTGATAGCTTTTTCTTCTGACTGCTTGGAATAGCGCATCTTGCAAAGCCAAGCCTTGAAGCTTCGCTTATCCTTTTTTCAACAGATGAAACCGAGCGAACTTCACCAGCAAGTCCAACCTCTCCAAAAGCCACAAGGTCAGATGGGACAGGCTTATCGAGAATGCTTGAAATAATAGCTATACAAGCAGCTAAATCAGCGGCCGTTTCGCAAACTTTAAAACCGCCAACAGTATTTATAAACGAGTCAAGAGTTCCCATAGCAAGACCGCCGCGCTTTTCAATAACAGCCATCAAAAGGAGAAACCTTGAATAATCAAACCCAGATGCTGTTCTACGTGGAGAAGGATATCCAGTTTTTGATAATAGCGCTTGTACCTCAAGTAGTAGTGGCCTACTCCCTTCAGTAATGCAGGTTATAGCGCTTCCAGGAGCATTATCAGGTCTTCCTGAAAGAAGAGCAGCGGAGGGATTCGCAACCTCAATAAGTCCGCTATCCTCCATCTCAAAAACACCTATTTCGTTTGTGTTTCCATATCTGTTTTTAACAGCCCTTAGTATTCTGTATGTAAGGTTTCTATCGCCTTCAAAATAGAGAACAGTGTCAACAATATGCTCTAAAACTTTAGGACCCGCAATAGCGCCATCTTTATTAACATGACCTACTATAAATATTGAGATATCATTTTGTTTTGCCGTCTTCTGCAGAAGGGTTGTGCATTCACGAACTTGAGTAACGCTGCCTGCTGATGAAGTTAGCGAGTCGAGTTGCATCGTCTGGATAGAGTCTATTATAACGATATCAGGCCGCTCGCTCTCAATGGTCGCAACTATCTCTTCAAGGTTTGTCGCAGAGAGCATATAGAGATTGTCATTTTGAACAGATAGTCTCTGAGCTCGAAGTTTTATCTGACGAAGCGACTCCTCGCCGCTCACATATAAAATTTTCAAATTACTATCAGTTAAACCGCACAGTTGAAGCAGTATTGTTGATTTTCCAATACCTGGGTCACCACCGAGTAAAACTATAGACCCCTTGACGAGTCCCCCACCAAGCACTCTGTTGAATTCATTTATTTTGGTATCGAAGCGGATTTCATCATCTATCAAAACATCTGATAAAACAGTGCTCGCTTTTGCGGTATGGCGAATGTTTCCAGATATTTTATTTGTGGTTATCTTCTCTATTTCTTCAAGGGTATTCCACTCTTTGCATTCGGGACATTGACCGAGCCAGCGAGCGTTTTCAAATCCGCAGTTATTGCAGACAAAAACCGATTTGCTCTTAACTGCCATTATTACCTCCTAAATACTCCATAACACCGACAGTTATATTAAAGGCAACTGCCGTTTGATAGTCCTCACTCTTAAGCTTTTCAAGTTCACTTGGGTTTGACATAAATCCGCATTCTATAAGAATCGACGGACAGGTTAGATTATGCAAAAGATATAATGAGCGCTCATTGCTTTTTATCTCGCGGGTATTATCGGGAGCAAGATAGCTATTAAGCGTCTTTTGAATAGTTTGCGCAAATATTTCGCTATCAGGATGCTTATCGCCATAAAACACCTGTGGCCCTGAATATTTCGCCACGCCATACATATTCTGATGAATAGATATAAAAACTGCATTGCTAATATCCTCTGTCATATTATAGCGGCTAATAATATCCTCTTTTTTAGTCCCAACAGGATATGCAACATCTTCATCAACTTCACGTGTTAAAACGACCTCAAAACCAAAAAAACTCAATATGTCGCGAAGTTTAAGTCCTATTGCGAGATTTATATCTTTTTCAAAAGTTTCATCAAAAGATATAGCGCCAACGTCGAACCCTCCATGACCTGGGTCTATAACTATTACAGGCGTTGTTTTAACATTCTCAGTAGAATTTGATGCAGAGCTCTCCCCTGATACAAAAAGCATAGAGAGAATTAGAAAAAAAGCAAGCATAACTACAAGCGCTAAGAGAAACTCGAATTTTCGGGTCATATTATCACCTCAATTAAAAATATGACCGAAATATTTATTTAATTCCCTTTTAGGTATTCAACTATAAGCTTATTTAATATCTGAGGGTTTGCTTTACCGCGACTCTCTTTCATACATTGACCGACTAAAAATCCAACTGCGTTCGTTTTTCCGTTATTAAAATCGGTAACTGCATTTGGGTTTGCGTCAATTATTTTTTGTACCATCTGCGAGAGCGCATCGCTATCGCTATTCTGAGCAAGCCCCTCTTTTTCAACGATTTCTTTTGGAGAGATATCTTTATCGGCAATTATTTCAACAACTTTTTTAGCGGCGGTATTTGATATCGTATTGTTTTCAATAAGCGCTATCATCTCAACTAAATTTTCAGGAGTAAACGCAGTTTCCTCTATTGAAACGTTTCTCTCATTTAAAATTCTTGAAATATCTCCCATTATCCAGTTCGATATAGTCTTTGCGCTCTCCCCTCGAAGAGCTACGCAACTATCAAAAAATAGAGATTTTTCTTTCGACTCGCTCAAAAGATATGCATCTATAAAAGCAAAATCAAAATCATTCATATAACGGATAGTTTTCTTGTTTGGAAGCTCTATTATCTCGCCTTTTAGCTCCTCTACCCTCTCATTTGAAACCTCTATCGTTTCAAGGTCCGGTTCTCTGAAGTATCGATAATCCTGCGCATCCTCTTTTTTACGAAGAAGGAAGTTTTTACCTTTCATATCATCCCAGCGCAGTGTGCACTGTTCGATTATGCCGCCGTTATCTAAAATCTCCGCCTGCCTTGTTATTTCGTATTCAATAGCCCTTGCAGCTCCACTAAAGCTATTAACATTTTTCATCTCGGTTCTTGTTCCGAGTTTATTGCTTCCCGAAGGACAGAGCGAGACGTTTATATCGCAACGAATAGACCCCTCTTGCATCTTTGCATCGGATATACCAAGATATAAAAGAATCTGCTTGATAGTTTCAAGATATGCCTTTGCTTCAGCGCTTGTTCTAATATCGGGCTCCGATACTATCTCAATGAGCGGAACACCGCACCTATTATAATCCACAAGTGCACCGTTTACATTTTCAAGGTGAAGAAGTTTCCCTGCATCTTCCTCTATATGTATTCTCGTGATACCGATATTTCGAATCCCATCTTCCATAACAACCTCAAGATTACCTTTGCCACAAAGAGGAATATCGTATTGAGATATCTGATATGATTTTGTTAAATCAGGATAAAAGTAATTCTTTCTATCTTGTTTGCATATTCTGTTTATCTCGCAGTTTAGTGCATGTCCCATTTTTATAGCATAATCAACTACCTGATTATTTAAAGTTGGCATAGCGCCTGGAAGGGCTAAACATACAGGGCATGTCCTTGAATTAACAACCCCACCAAAGCTGTTCTCACATCCACAGAATATTTTAGTTTTAGTTGAGAGTTCAGCGTGCACCTCAAGTCCTATATATACATCGTATTTCATATTTCCTCCTAATTTAACATTGATAACAGATCATTATCGTTTATAGTCTCTATTCCAAGTTCAGCCGCTTTTAAAAGTTTACTTCCAGCCTTTTCACCAGCAACGAGATAATCTGTCTTTTTCGAAACAGATGAAAGCATCTTTCCGCCATTTTTCTCGATTAGCTTTTTCAAATCATCTCTTGAATAATTTTCAAACGACCCTGTGACAACGAAGTTTTTACCCTCGAGTTTTGAAGAGCTTGTTTCATTTATATAGCGGCTATTAACGCCATATTCTATAAGCTTCTTCACAGAATTTCTATTTTCATCGTTTTCAAAAAACTTGGTAATATTATCCGCCATAACAGAACCAATACCATCTATAGTCTCAATCTGCTCTTTAGTTGCCTCCATTATAGCCTCAATAGTATTAAAACGCTTCGCAATAAGCATTGAAGCCCTACTGCCGACGTTTTTAATACCGAGCGCAAACAAAAGCTTATCTAAATTATTATCCTTTGAGCGCAAAACTGCGGCTAAAAGATTATCAGCGCTTTTATCACCCATCTTATCAAGTGCCGCTATTTTTTCTTTTTCGAGAATATAAAGGTCAGTATAGGAAGAGATGATTCCCTCGTTTAAAAGTTGCGCTACCACCGCTTCACCAGCTCCCTCGATATCCATAGCATCTCTTGAAACAAAATGAATTATACTTCGCAAAAGTTGAGCGGGACAGTTTGAGTTTATACAGCGTACCGCCGCCTCTCCTGCATCCCTCACCGTCTGCTCACCACAAGAAGGGCAATTATCCGGCATGTTATAAGGAATGCTTCCCTCTTTATGAGATATGCTTTTAACGACTTCCGGGATAATATCTCCGGCTTTTCGAATAATTATCTTATCGCCAATTCTTATATCTTTAGCAGTTATATTATCAATATTATGAAGTGAAGCTCTTGAAACGCTGCTAC
>CAYJGN010000018.1:3977-30131 GCA_964369635.1 uncultured Oscillospiraceae bacterium | reverse complement strand
AACAATATCATTGAGGGTTGTTTCTCGCTCTTCAGGCGGATATTTATATGCAACCGCCCAACGCGGATACTTTGATGTTTCTCCAAGTATCTGCCTATCATTAAAGTTATTAAGCTTTACAACGATACCATCTATATCAAACTCGAACTCATCTCTTTTTTCACCGAATTTATCTATCTCTTTTATAACATCAGATATATCGGTATAAACATTATAGTATGGAGAGACTGGTATACCCTGTTCTTTGATAAAATCAAGCGATTGGCTATGAGTTTCTATCTCCTCTACTCCCTCTTGCAGGTTAAAAACAAAAATAGAAAGGCCGCGTTTTGCCGTTATCTCGCTATTTTTCTGCCGCAATGAACCAGCAGCTGCATTTCGAGGGTTTTTAAACTGCTTTTCGCCGCTCTCCTCTTGATTTTTAATGAGATTTTGAAAACTGCTCCTTGGCATATAAACCTCACCACGGACGGTTAAATTACCTTTATAATCAATTCGTTTGGGAAGGCTTTTTATCGTAAAGACGTTATTTGTAACATCTTCACCAACAAGCCCATCCCCACGTGTGGCGGCAGTTGTTAGCTTACCATTGCTATAGCTAAGAGAAACTGATAATCCATCAATCTTAAGCTCAACAATATATTCTGGATTTTCTATCTTTTCACGAACACGCTCATCAAACTTATAAAGCTCTTCTTTATTAAAAACATCCTGCAAACTACCCATTCGAACGTTATGAGACACAGCTGAAAAAAGCATTGAAGCTCTACCGTTTACAACAACGGTCGGCGAGTTCTCATCATAAAGGTCTGGATTTTTTTCTTCAAGCTCCAAAAGCTCATGCATAAGCTTATCATACTCGTAATCCGAGACCGATGGGTCATCTTTTATATAATATTCTTCAATATATCTATTTAGCAGACTTCGAAGCTCTATAATTCTATCTTTATCTGACATATTTTAAACTACCTCGTTTTTTCTATCCTATTTATTATAATATAGACTGTCTATAATATCCATAGTTTTTTTAAGATACTGCCATATAATCATTAATTTTTGAAACAAAATCAGAATTATCACCATGCACTTCGGTATAAGCATCAGGCACTTCACCAACAACAACAGTCGATGCAACACATGCATCATTAATAACGTCAATCTGAGAGGTTATTCCTGGAAGGGTTAGATTAACTGAAACTTTAAAATCTATATAAACGCTATAAAGCGTCTGATTAAGGCCAACGCTTTCAAACTGCTCATGAATAGTTGAGTTCAAATAACTTGTTGGGGTTATATAAATGTCAATTATAGGGCCTCTTCCCATAAATAGCTGCGAGTCGAGCAGTGTACCAAGAGGGATACCAAGTGGGTCATCTATTATATTCTCAATCTTTTGACTAATTTCAACTGCGAGTGAGGATTTAAGCGATGTTACCGCTTGCATATCAACTGAAATTCCCTCAATATTATTTTGATCATCATAGCGGACAAGAACAAGATCATCATATTTTTGGGTGTTTAGATGCTCATAAATGCTCTCGTTGATAATAGCCATAACAAAGCTATTTACCCTGTATTCAGCTATTTTCGTTACAACAGGTCGAATAAGTATATCAAAAGAAACTATAGCAGAGAGCATTATGACCGCAACTAAAATAATCGGTTTTAGCAACTTTCGTCTTTTTTTGTTTTTATAAATAATCATAATAAAACTCCAAAATCATATATAACAGTTTATTCTTTTTTTGTTTTATTGTTAAAAAATATAAAAAGCTTTATAATAATTTATGATGAAATAGCTTATTTCGAATATTATGGGGTTACCTGTAATTTGCATTTTGAAAAAAATGCAAGGTTTTTTTCTGATAAAAAATAAAAAGCGATGAGTTCAGCTCACCGCTTAAATTATTTAAAAAAATTATTAAATTGAGATGTCAAGCGCTGTTTGATAGATAGCGTTATCAAGTGTTTTAACAACTTTTAGACCTTCTTCTATATCAAAATCTACTATCTCTTCGCCTTTCATAACAACAACTCGGCTTGATTTCCCTTCAAGGAGAAGTTCAACAGCTTTATGACCCATAAGACTTGCAACAAATCTATCTCTCGCTGAAGGTCTACCACCTCTTTGAACATGGCCAAGTACTGTTGCTCTTGATTCAATACCGGTTCTCTCTTCAATATTTTCGGCAAGCTCTTCAACGTTTCCAACGCCCTCTGCAACAACTATAATAAAATGCTTTTTACCTGTTTTTTGAGTAAATCTCATTCGCTCTATGATATCTTTTTCAAAATCGAATTTGTTTTCAGGAATTATAATAGCAGTTGCTCCGCAAGCTATACCTGCGTAAAGAGCAATATAACCCGCATTTCTACCCATAACCTCAACAATACTACATCTATCATGAGACTGAGCGGTATCACGGATATTGTCAACCATCTTCATAGCGGTATTAAGAGCGGTATCGAATCCAACAGTATAATCACTGCACCCGATATCGTTATCAATTGTTCCAGGAATTGCAATACAAGGAATTCCAAGTCCGTTCATATCACGAGCGCCTCTAAATGAGCCATCTCCACCGATTACAACAAGGCTATCAATTCCCATATCTTCGCAGACTTTTTTCGCTTTTAGCATACCTTCCATCGTGCGAAACTCAGGGCATCTTGCAGAATATATAATAGTTCCGCCTCTGTTTATAATATCTGAAACACTGCGAAGATTCATCTCAAACATATCTCCGCTGATAAGACCTGTATATCCTCTTCTAATACCGTATACTTTTAGGCCTTTTGAAATAGCGGTTCTTGCAACAGCACGTACTGCCGCGTTCATACCGGGAGCATCACCGCCACTTGTTAAAATACCAATTGTTTTAATATCTTTCATAATAAACTCCGTTTCTCTTATATGCGTTTACAATTATATTTTAATATCTTGACTATATTATGTCAAGGAACTATTTAAAAAGTATGTCATCTTTTTGCAAAATTTCCGATAAATCAGAGAATAATCGCTCAGATGGGTTAATATAAAGACTTTGCGGCGCCGCTTTAACCGACTTCGTATCCTTTAGATAGATAATAACTTTGTGAACCCCTCTATTTTCGCGAAGAATTTCTCGAACTGCGCAAAACTGCTCCCCTTCAGCGCTCTCAATTTTTAAATATAGAGTTTTGCTATCTGCTATTGCTTTTTCAATTTCGGTAATGTTCTCTGCAATAATCTTTGGATCTTCATCTTCTTTAAGGCTTAAACGCCCCTTTAATAGAATGATATTATTCTCTGTAATATTTTTAATGTTCTGCTCAAAAACTTTCGAGAAAACAATAACTTCAATAGAGCTTGATAAATCCTCAAGTGCAATAAAGGCCATATTGCTCCCCTGCCTTGTTACCTTAGTTCGAACAGAGGAAATTGATGCTAAAATGCAGACATCACTATTATCAACGCCATCCTCTAATATATCCTTAATCAGAGAAGTCTTTAGTTGCTTTTGATATTCTCTATACTGAAGTAGCGGATGACCTGATAGATAGGTTCCAATCGCTTCTTTTTCAAGTCTGAAAAGCTCGGTCTGGCTATACTCTGGAAGATATTCCATTCTGTATTCAAATGAGGCTTTGGTATCTTCCATTGCAAAGAAATTTACCTGACCTTCTATCGTGTTTTTTCGAACGCTATTTAACGAGGATAGGATATCCTCAAAGTTTGTTGCGAGGGTTTTTCTCGTAACATCCATAGAATCAAATGCGCCGCTATAGATAAGGCTTTCAATAGCTCGTTTATTAATCTCCTTATCAATCATTCGCTCACAAAAATTATAAAAACTTGTAAATTCGCCGCCATTTCGCTCTAAAATAATATTATTGACTATATTTCGCCCAACATTTCGAAGTCCCAAAAGTCCGTACCGTATATTATCCCCCTCAACATTATATCCAAGGGTACTTTTATTAACGTCCGGCGGGAGTATTTTAATGCCGCTTATATCACAGACATTTTTATATTCAATTAGCTTGTCTGCATTTCCCATAACGCTTGTGAGCATAGCAGCCATAAATTCAGCTGTATAGTGGCACTTTAAGTAGGCGGTTTGGTATGCAAGGTATGCGTAAGCTGCGGCATGAGATTTATTAAAGGCATATGATGCGAAACTGCTCATCTCATTGAATATCTTGTTCGCAATCTCCTTTGAAATACCATTTTCTTTGCAGCCACCGATAAATACCTCGCGCTCACGCTCCATAACCGATGCTTTTTTCTTCGACATAGCGCGACGAACAAGATCCGCTCCACCAAGCGAATACCCTGCAAGTTTTCGAAATATCTCCATAACCTGCTCTTGATAAACAATGCAACCATATGTTACATCAAGGATAGGTTTTAGATGCTCTGTATCGTATTTTATCTCGCTTGGATTATGTCGATTTCTGATATATTTATCAATAGAGTCCATAGGTCCCGGGCGATAAAGAGATATAACAGCTATCAAATCTTCAATAGACTCAGGCTTAAGTCCCGATAAAACACGTCGCATACCACCAGACTCAAACTGAAAAACACCAGCTCCCTTACCATGGCTTAGCATATCATAAACCGCCTTATCATCGAGCGGAATTTTCTCTATATTAAAGTTTGGAGTATGTTTCTTTATAAAATTTGAGCAGTCTTTTATAATTGTCAGGGTGCGGAGTCCCAAAAAGTCCATTTTAAGGAGACCAAGCTCTTCAAGGGTCCCCATCGGAAACTGGGTAACAACCGACTCATCGTTTTTCGAGAGCGGAAGATAGCTTGAAACCTCATCTTTTGTTATAACAACCCCAGCCGCATGTGTTGAAGAATGCCTTGGAAACCCTTCGAGTTGCTTTGCAATGTCAATAAGTTTTTTTGCATCAGCATCTTTATCATAAAGCCCTTTAAATTCATTAGAGCGACGAAGAGCCTGCTCAATTGTTATATTAAGCTCCATTGGAATAGTTTTTGCAATGGTATCAACATAACCATAAGGCATCGAGAGCGCACGTCCAACATCGCGAATAGCTCCTCTTGCAGCCATCGTTCCAAATGTTATTATCTGGGCAACATGGTCAGCGCCATATTTTTCAATAACATAGTCGATAACCCTCTGACGCTCTTCATAGCAAAAATCAATATCAAAGTCCGGCATGCTTATCCTCTCAGGGTTTAAAAAACGCTCAAAGAGAAGATTATATTTAAGAGGGTCAATTCCAGTTATCCCAACGCAATAAGCAGCAATGCTCCCAGCGCCAGACCCTCGCCCAGGTCCTACTGGTATATTGTTTTGCCTTGCGTAGTTTATAAAATCAAAAACTATTAAGTAGTAGTCAACATAGCCCATATTTATGATAACATCCATCTCGAAGGAAAGCCTATCGATTGCTTCCTTAGGTGGATTTTCACCATATTTCGCTACCAGACCCTTATTACAAAGGTCTTTAAAATATTCGATATTATCCCTGTTATCAGGTGCTTTGAAAAGCGGAAGTTTAGTTACCCCAAACTCAAAAGAAACATCGCATTTCTCTGCCACTTTAACGGTATTTGCAAGCGCTTCTTTTGCATATGGAAATATCTCTTCCATTTCATCATAGCTTTTTAGGTAAAATTCTTTAGTCTCAAATTCAAGACCATCTTTATCATCAACAGATTTTCCCGTTTGAATACAAACAAGAACATGCTGCATATAGTTATCATCTTTTTCAACATAGTGTACATCATTTGTCGCGACAATCGGAATATCAAGCTCTTTAGAGAGCTTTAAAATTTCAGGTATAACATCCTTTTGCTCCTCTATCCCATGGTCCATTATTTCAAGGTAGAAATCATCTTTAAAAATATCTTTATATCGCATTGCCGCAACTTTAGCTTCTTCATATCGCCCATTCATTAGGTTTCTCGGTATTTCACCAGCAAGGCAGGCAGAGAGACAGATAAGCCCCTCACTATATTTTTCTAAAAGCTCTAAATCAATGCGAGGCTTTATATAAAAACCCTCTATATTTGAGAGAGATACAAGTTTTGATAAGTTTTGATAACCTATATTGTTTTTACAAAGCAAAACAAGGTGGTATGAAGAGCCGTCAAGTGCTTTAACTTTATCATGTCTTGTTCTCTGAGAGAGATAAACTTCACAGCCGATAATCGGTTTAACGTCGTTTGCAAGACATTCTTTATAAAAATCAATAACACCAAACATAACTCCATGGTCGGTTATTGCAACGGCTTTTTGGCCGAGTTTTGCAACTTTTGGAATTAGTTTTTTAATTTTTGCCGCACCATCAAGCAGGCTGTATTCGGTATGTAGATGCAGATGGACAAATTCTTTGCTCATTTTATCTCCTCAGAAAATGCTATAATTTTTTTTAGTTTGTAATTCAGGCTTGACTTATTTGTTTTAAAAGAAAGTAGCGATAATAGTTCATTTAGCGATACGTCGGGGTTCTCAAGTCTTTTCTCTGCAATTTCCGCAAGCTCTAAAGATAGCCTATCAAACATATCAGCCTCTTTGATTTTTCTAATTGCAGTAACTTGCGCAACAGCCGCAGCAACCGCCTTATCTATATTTGCATTCTCGAAATTAGTTATTCTATTTGCTCTGTTTCTAATATCTTTTAAAACTTTAACATTCATAATATTTAAAGACTGGTTATGCGCACCGATTGCAGTTAGCAGATCTTCAATAGAGCTGCTATCACGAATGAGAAAAATAATATTTCTATCGCGAAACGAACGGCTTGATTTTATATCAAAGCTATTAAGGCTTGACTCTAAAAAGTCCCCCATGATGATATTGTGGCATTTAAATTCTAACCGATAGCTGCGAGCGGGGTCGTATATATTTCCGCAAGAGATAAAAACTCCACGGAGAAAGGCTCCTCTATCCACAAAAAAGTCCTCTCTTATAGTTACCGAATGTTTTCTATGGTCGGTAAACTCATAAAACAAGACTTTTCTTGCTTTTTTATCCTCAATAGATAGATAATAAAATTCCCTCTCTTGTTTTTTAAAGCTACCAATTATTATAGCTTCTTTTATTTCAGGGAAAAATTTAAGCAGTAATTTATGGGTATAATCTATAACTGATTTAATCTCAGTTTGAAGATAAATTTCTAAAAGAGAGAATTTTTTTGCAAAGAGAATAATAGCTCCAAGTGTAACAATCTCTTCTTTTGGCGTTAATCGCAGCTTTATAAGCTCATCTTTAACACTCTGCGAAAAAGACATCAGCTACCTCCTATCAACATCTCTGTGCTCCAAACGGCTATTATATCCGCTATTTATAAGAAACTCATTAAGCCTTCTCGCAACAGTTATAGAGCGGTGCTTTCCGCCGGTACACCCGACCGCTACAACAAGCTGATTTTTCCCTTCTTCAAGATATAGAGGAAGAGAAAATAGCAGTAAATCACTTAACTTTTCAATTAGTTTTTTTGAGCTATCAAACGATAGAACATAATCAAAAACATCGCTATCAAGTCCTGTTTTCTTTTTAAGCTCTGGGATATAAAATGGATTTGGCAGACACCTTACATCAAACATAATATCAGAATCAGATGGTGCGCCGTATTTAAATCCAAAAGAAGTTATCTTGACAGATAAAGCATCGCTTTTAACAAGGAGAAAATGCGAAATAATCTTCTCACGAAGCTGCATTGGAAGAAGGTCGGTCGTATCAATATAGTAATCACATTTGGATTTAATAAATTCAATTAATTTACGCTCTTTTGTTATTGCACTTGAAGTTGAGCCTGAGACTATATCAAAAAGCGGGTGTTTACGTCTTGTTTCCTTATATCGACGAAGAAGCTTTGAATCGGTTGAATCGAGAAAAACAACCGAAACTTGAACGCCGCTCTGTTTTACAAGGTCAATGTTATAGAAAAAGTCATTAAAAAGACTACCGCCTCTGCTATCCATAACTATAGCAATTTTCTCCATCCCCTCGTTATTCTTCGAGAGTTTTGCAAACTCCGGAAGAAGTATAGGCGGGATGTTATCAACGCAGTAGTACCCAATATCTTCAAAAACATCAATAGCCGAAGACTTTCCAGCCCCCGACATTCCCGTAACAATAACCATTTCCATAATTTATTCCTCAACAACTATAACTTCAGGTTTTAACATTATCTTAAATTTACTATAAACATCTTTTTTGATATATTCGATAAGCTCTATGATATCTTTTGCAGTTGCATTATCATAATTAATAACAAACCCGCTATGCTTCTCACTAACCATAGCGCCACCAATTCTATACCCTTTAAGTCCTGCATCTTCAATTAGCTTTGCCGCAAAATTATCCGGTGGGCGCTTAAAGGTACTACCAGCAGAGGGGTAGTTTAGCGGCTGCTTATCTCGCCTTTTGGCTAGTATATCCTGCATCTTATCATCAATCTCTGAAAAGACCCCAGAAGATAGAGAAAGCTCCGCGCTAAGGATAATATTTTTACTTCCTTTAAAAGCACTCGTTCTATAACCGAAATCACACTCGGAATTTTCTATTGTTTCGATATTACCATTTGAATTTAAAAAGGTAACGTAAGAGACAATATCTCGCATCTCACCACCATAAGCTCCTGCGTTCATATAAATAGCACCGCCAAGTGTTGCGGGTATTCCATAGCAAAACTCCGCGCCACAAAGAGAATTATCTCTTGCAAAAGCGCTTAGTTTATTTAGCGTTATCGCACTGTCGCAAATTATGTTGTTACCGACTATTGTCATATTAGTTGATAGTTTTGTTAGTTTTAAGATAATACCGTTATATCCGTTATCAGAAAATATAACATTCGAGCCAAATCCTAAAACAAAAAATTTAACACCACGCATCTGCGCTAAATGGATAATAGTGCGAAGCTTTTTCAAACTATCTGGGTATACAATAACTCTCGCTTTGCCGCCAACTTTAAATGTTGTATATTCGCTTAGCGGACAATATTCATCAAACTCTATTTTCTCATCTTTAAGTTGCCTCAAAATATCGTCCATAAAAATTCTCCCTATCGGTTATCTCGATGCCTCAACTGCATCTTTTCGCTCACGAGAGCGCATAATGTAATCACGAAATCTATCAAAATCGTTATTTAAGATAAGCTTGTTTGGCATATCTATTTCTTCGCAAAGTTTTTTTGGTTTTTTAACATCACCAATACTTGTTGCAATATGCGAGTCGGATGATAAAACAATCGAAACCTCATATTTCTTGCAGGCTCTTGCAATCTCTTTGCAGTTTGTTATGCTTTTTTTACGCACTGCAAAGGTATTTGAATTGAGCTCAATAACCTTATCATATTCTTTGCAGAGTTTAACAATTTTTTTAATATCAAAATTAAACTCGGGACTTCCGCAGTGTCCAAGGCAATCGGTAAGCGGACTTTTAACAACAGCTTCATATGCAGCAGTATGCTCTTCTAATGTTGCAGGAACTAAAACCGGCTGATGAAATGAAGCAATTACCCAATCAAGCGTTTTAAGGCACCAATCGGGTAAATCAAGCTCACCTTTGTAGTTAATTACGTTAGCCTCAACCCCAGGAAGTACCCATATATCATTAATATATTCAGGCAGCGTATCTCTTGATGAATAAAACTTCCAACAAAAAGCACTATCTGGCATCTGCGGTGCATGGTCGGTTGTACAGAGAGCTCGAAGTCCTCTCTTTTTTGCATATTCTATATTCTCAAGCAGAGTTGAATATGCATGGGTTGAAGCTACGGTATGAGTATGAGTATCAGCTATGATTTTCATAAAAATCCTTTCTAATAAGAAGACCAGTCTTGCGAGTCATCCATTCCTTCTGCTGAAGCACTGAGTTTCTCAAGCAGCTCTTGTCCTGCATTAAATCCAAGTTTCTTCTGTCTATTATTCATAGCGGCAACTTCAATTATTATTGCCAAATTTCGACCTGGTTTAACTGGAATGGTAATAGAAGTTACTTGAGTATCTAATATTTCAGTATACTGATTATCAATCCCAAATCTATCATACTGCTTATTCTGGTCCCACTGCTCTAAGTTTATAACCATATCTATCTTTTCAGTAAGCTTAACTGCACCCATACCAAAAAGACGACGTGCATTTATTATACCAATACCGCGAAGCTCTGCGAAATATCGAATGTTATCAGGTGAACGACCAACAAGGGTATTGTTGCTAACCTTGCGAATTTCAACTGCATCATCTGCAATAAGACGATGTCCCCTCTTAACAAGCTCAATAGCAGTCTCACTTTTACCAACTCCGCTATCTCCAATAAGGAGCAGACCTTCACCATAAACCTCAACTAAAACACCGTGTGTTGTATATCTTGGGGCAAGCTCAACCTTTAAAAAAGATATAAGGGACGCCATAAAGGTTGAAGTATTCTCATCTGTACTCAAAAATGGAACACCAAACTGCTCTGCCGCCGCTATCATCTCAGGCATAGGTTTATACTCACGAGTTAAAATAACCGCTGGAGGAAGCTTTGAGAATAAGGTATTAAGTCTTGACTGACGAGCTTCAATAGGAAGCTGATTTAAAAATGAATACTCTGTTCTTCCAATAAGCTGAATTCTACCTTTATCGAAATGCTCAATGTACCCAGCGAGCGGAAGCCCTGGTCTATTAACATCAGAAACATGAAGCATAGTTTCTGATATTTTATCGCTATTGCAAACACTTATAAGCTCAAAATTCTTAACAACTTTTTGCAAAGATATACTGTAATCCAAAAAAACACCACCTTAACCGCTAATTATCAAATATCATTGATAAAAAGCTATATTTAAAACTATTTTAACAGCTATTTAGCTATTATATTTATTATATATTATTTTTCATATAAATAAAAGAAAAAAATATGTTAAGTTTTCTGTATAATGTGATATAATAGTCAATGACTGAAAAAAACACAGTTTAGAAATATTTATCCTTGAGGTGATTATGAAAGTTGCAATTTTTATCGACGCTTACCATCCGTACATCAACGGAGTTGTTACCCATGTTGATGTTTTAAAGGATGGACTTATAAAAAAAGGACATGAAGTTTTGATAGTAACCCCTGACCCAAACGTTAAAGAACATACTTTAAAAGATGGAATTTTAAAGTGTCCTGCGAAAGGTATTAAAAAGTTTTATAATTATGGAGTAACTATCCCTGTCTCTAAGAAAAGGCTTGCATTTTTAGAAAAATTCGCCCCTGATGTTATCCATGTGCATACAGAATTTTCGATGGGACTCTGTGGCGTTTCAACTGCAAGAAGGCTTAACGTGCCTCTTGTATATACCCTTCATACGATGTATGACGATTATCTATATTATATAACAGGTAAAACATTAACTCCGATACTTAAAAAACCTCTCCGCATGTTTATAAAGCACTTTTTAAATACTGCGAAAGAGATAACTGGTCCATCTGCTAAGTGCCAAGTTTTTATTGACAGTTGCAAAAGCGATAAAAAGGTGCATGTTATAAATAATCCTGTTGAGTTTTCTATATTTAATGATTTTTCTCAAACACCTGAAGAGAGAGCTTATTACCGAAAAAAATGCGGTATTCGAGATAATTCCTTCGTAGCCACTTTTGTCGGAAGACTTGGCCATGAGAAAAGCGTTGATACCCTTATCAATTTCTATAATGAGCATAATTTAAAAGAGAAAAATATTGAGCTTTTAATTGTTGGTGACGGACCTGCAAGAGCTGAATGGATAAAACTTGCAGAAGAGCTTTCGCTATCAGAATACATCCATTTCCCAGGCAAAATCATGCACGCCGATGTTATGCCATATTATGCAATCTCAGACTGCTATATAACAACTTCCCTATCGGATACAAACTCTATTTCAATGCTTGAGGCAATGGCTATGGGCCTCCCAACTTTTCACATTGAAGACCCACTAAATAAAGGCCAGGTTGTTGATGGGTATAATGGCTTTGTATTTAAAGATGGTCAAGAGCTTTCAGACGCTTTTATGAAATACATCGGTATGAGCGATGATGAAAAAGCAGTTATTAAAAATAATGCTATTGAATCGGTTCGAAACTCAAATGATATAGCGCTTGCAGAAAAACTGCTTGCGGTTTATGATAGCGCTATTTTAAAAAACAATAATAACTGCGACTAAATAATAACTGATTTGCAGATTAAAAGCATATGAAAACAGCTGTCAATAAGACAGCTGTTTTTTTACTTCATTTATAGTTATCTCTGATTGTATTTCTATATTTTCATAAGAATATTCTAATTGATAAAATTCAAAACTGCTCTCGAAATTCAGAAAATCAATTCCATTTTTACTTAGTTTATCATATAAACTTTGAACTTCGCTTTTAACAAAAGTATTTATATCTCCATCTTCCGTTTCAGCTCTTGCATAGCCTGAAATATTTATAGTTATAACAAGTGTATTTTCAGTTTTTTTTGAAAAATAATTTATATTAACACCAAAAACCTCATACACCTCATCATTTAAAACAATTTCAAATTCTTTGATTTCTCCTGTTATTATACCGTGGTATAAAGCTTCCTCTGAAGAGAGATTTATTGTTTTATAATTTGTAAAGTAGCATATACCATCAAAATCAACGCCTTCTCCGAGGGTAATAATATTGCTCTTAAAAAAACCAAAATTTCTGCTATCAATCTCTATTTCAATCAGCGAACTTCCAACCGTCATCCCTTCATTTGAGAGGTTATCAACTAAAGAATTTATCTCGCTTGAAATCATAGTTTCATTTACTATCGACTCTTCAAGATATTCCTCTTCAAACTCACAAAATAAAATCTTTGCACCTTTGTTAAAATCGCTGTTATCAATAAAAGAAAAAACTATATCTAATATATCGCTCTGTCTTGTTTTTAAATCTAAAACAATAATTGAAACATTTTCATAAAATAGCTCTGTAGCGGTATTATTTTCAAGGTCGAGCAGAATTTCATTGATGTTATCTCCTTTTGCACTCTCAAATTTTCGCATCCTCGTTTTATCAACGGTGCTATCAAGAATTTCTAAAACAACTAAAAACCCTCCATCTTCCAAGCTATCAATATAAATTCCCTCAACTATTCCACGCTGTTTTATCTCTGTTCCATGGCTACAGCCAACTAAAGCGAAAGTTGCTAAAAGCATCAAAACAATTATTTTCTTCATCGCTTCCCCTCCTTTTTTGAAAAAAATAAAATGGTTATAATCAAGATTAATGGAATTACAGAGTATAAATATAAATTTAAAATTTGATTAATAAGCAACTTTCGAAACAGTATTACAGAAACTGTTACTATAATAGTTGGAATTACATAACCTATCTTTCTTACCTCAGATAGTTTTAAAATTGATGATAGCAAAAAAGAAATTCGAGCAATTGCCAAAACTATTAATATAGCAGTGAAGAGATATGAAAGATTATACCTGCTCATTACCGATGCAAAATCAACCATTAACATAAGCGGGAAATCTTGATTTTCTAAAACACCATTTCCAAAAACACCCATAAAAACTATATAAGAAATCACCGGTATGAAAAAACTTGCTTTATTAAAGCTATCAAGCTGCACTTTTGAAAATGATTTAGTATTATCTCTAAATATAAATATTAATACAACTTCAAAATTTATAGCAATATTCAAAAATATTCTGTTAAGCGAAATCGCTTTATATGAATAATTTGCTGTATTTAGGCCATCTTTTGAAGCGAAAATAAGAAAGAATAATGATAAAACTACTAAAAAAACTGCTATTAAAGAAAACCTTGAAACACCTTCGATACCGTTGTTTGCAAGATAAATCGATATTAAAACAACAAGAATTGGAATTAAAAGGTAGCTGTAGTTATATGAAAGGTTGTTAGTTGTGAAGTAGCTTAGTGCAAAAGCGGTGGAAACTATAACAACTGCTAAATATAAAGCTGTCGCATATTTTATTAGTTTTATCTTTGTAAAACTTTTCTTTTTTATTAAAGAAAAAATAATATAAATCAGAATATAGTTAAAAAGCTCAGATAATATAATTTCAAAAAGAGTTATCTTTCCAAAATTTTGAATATTAGCAGCTAAAACAAAAAGCCGAGAGGAAATTGCCGCAAAAATAAGCTCTCTTGCTGAAATAAGATTATTCCTCATCGTCACTCGCCCCCGGCAGGTCATAGATGGTATCTAAATTGCGTTTTTTGCTACTTCTAATAAACAAACTATCCCCAAGCCCCTTTTTCGAAAACGGTGAAATAGGAGCAAAATATGGAACTCCAAATGATGAGGTACAAACAAGAAGAGAGATTAGAGCTACCACTGAAAAGACAAGGCCGAGTGTTCCAAAAATTCCGCCTATAAATATATTTAAAAAACGCAAGAAAATAACTTGAGTATATAAAAATGGGACTACAAATGCGCTGATAGCAGTAAAGGCGAGGATGATAACCATAGGTGCGCTTATAATTCCAGCTGAAACTGCCGTCTCTCCAACAACAAGTGCTCCAACTATTCCGATTGCATGCCCAATATTCTTTGGAAGACGAAGACCTGCTTCGATTAAAACTTCGAACAAAAACCAGACGAATAAAGCCTCTAATAAAAGCGGAAATGGAGTTGTCGCACCGGTTGTTACTATATTCTCAATTAAATCTTTAGGGATATACTCGGGATTATATATAACTGTTGCGATATAAAAACCAGGTAAAAAAACAGACACTATAACAGAAATATACTTAATCCATCGCAAAAATGTTCCATAATAGGGTTTTCTCGTATAATCATCAATGTTCTGAAAGTTCTCAATAAATAAATATGGCAAAACCAAAACGAAAGGACTACCGTCAACTATAAGCACAAGTCTACCTTCGTTAATTTTTGCAACAGCAGTGTCTGGGCGCTCTGTATACCCAATTGTTGGCAGAAAACTGTTCCGACTTCCAGCAATCTGCGCAGAAATATACCCACTGTCAACTATAATATCTTTATCAATTCTCTCAAGTTTTTCACGAATATCCGAGAGTAAATTATTATCAATCTTGTCATTTAGATAAACAAGAGTCACGGCAGTATTTGAATATTCCCCGACAACGAGCGACTCAAAAACAAGATTTCGAGACCGTAACCTTTTTCTAATTAAAGCACCATTTATTTTAAAGTTTTCAACAAACCCCTCTCCTGCTCCTCTTATATTATTTTCACCAACAGGTGGAGCGACTGCGCGACCCGGCATCCCTTGAACACCAAGTGCAATAGCCTTTTGAACTCCATCTATGAAAATCATTGCAAAGCCAGACATCATAAAATATAGCGCTTCGTTGAAGTCCTCTGTCTCTTTGATATCTGGTAGGATTGTTGATTCTTTAAATATATAATTGTAAACGGTATTTGGAGTGCTCTTTGTATTATTTAATGCAAGGATATTTAGAACGGTTGCGCCGAGCATATCTTTATTTATCATTCCATCGCAATGGACAATAAAGCATTCAACATCGCAAACCTTAATATCCTTAAATAAAACATCCTGACTTTCGCTCATTTCAGCCATTATTTTATCTCTATTTTCATTTATATTCTGTGATATTTTTTCGCTCATTAAATCACCTCTAATTAATTATTTCCAAAAAGGAATAAATTAACTAAAAAAAACAAAGATAATTTTGAGGTGATATTTATGATGGTAGCTTTTTTTAGAACGATTATTTTATATTTCGTCGTATCTATCTGTATAAAACTTATGGGAAAACGCCAAATTGGACAGCTCTCACCGACAGAACTTGTTATATCAATTATGATTTCAAATATTGCAGCGCTGCCGATTGAAGATACATCTATATCGGTTTTAAGCGGCCTTGTTCCTATATTAGTACTTGTATCTCTTGAAATTATTGTTTCCTATATCGGCTCAAAAAGCCTTCGAGTAAGAACCCTAACACAGGGACATCCAAAAATAATTATTGAGAATGGGATATTAAACCAAAAAAATCTCGATTTTCTAAGATTATCCCCAAGTGATATCATAGAGGAGATGCATCAAAACGATATTTGGGAGTTTGCCGATGTTTATTTTGCTGTTGTTGAGACAAGCGGAAAGATAAGTTTCTTTAAAAGCTCGCCTGCACAAACACCAACAAACAAAGATTTGAATTTAAGTAAGATAAATAAAAACCCTCCACTGACGGTAATTGTCAATGGGAGCATTGTTTTTGAGTCTCTTGCAAAGCTTTCTATTGATGAAAGCTGGGTTTTAGAAATTCTAAAACAAAAAAGCACCACCCTTTCGGCAGTGCTTATAATGACATGCAATAGCGATAAAGAATACCACATAGTCCTTAAGGAGAAAATATGAAACGCTTTAAAATATCACTAATTATTATATCTACTATTTTTATTTTCCTCATATCTTGGTTGTTTTATCTCGACTATCAAAAGGACTATCTCGTCTCACTAACAGATAAAGCGCTTTTCGCCGCGCAAAATGATAATAACGATGAAACAGTTTTTTATATTGGAAAGATACGAGAGGCTTGGAGCAACTTAGAGCAAGTTTTGATAGTTATGACAAGGCATCAGCACCTTGAAGCAATAGAGCTTGCGGTGATATCCCTTGAAGAGTATTACAGGACGCAGGAAGAGGGTGAATTCACCTCAAACCTTGAGGAGATAAAAAGCTCAATAGAGCATATCTACCGAAGCGAGTTTCCGCATCTATATAACCTACTTTAATCTTTTATCTTTTAAAATATCTTCAAGCTCCGACATAAAAGAATTTATATCTGAGAATTGTCTATAAACAGAAGCAAATCTAACGTATGCAACTTCATCAATGCTTTTAAGCTTATCCATAACCATCTCGCCGATTTTTGTTGAGGGGACTTCTCTGTCGAGCGAATTTAAAAGCTCGCCTTCTATTTCATCTATCATCTTTTCGATATCAACTATCGAGACAGGTCGTTTCTCGCAAGCGGTTATAACTCCATTTAGTATCTTGTTTCGATTAAAGGTTTCGCGCGACTTATCTTTTTTAATAACAACAAGAGGCACAATCTCAATATACTCATAGGTCGTAAATCGCTTAGCGCAACTTAAGCACTCGCGTCTTCTGCGTATTCTCGCACCCTCATCAGTTGAGCGTGAATCGATAACTTTGCTCTCTCCAAAATCACAAAACGGACATTTCATATTATCCTCCTTATAGCAGCTTATTTAGGTACTTAACAGCGTTTATAAGCTGCTCTTCATCATTATAATTATCTCTGTACAGTTCAATAAGCGCTGGAATATCATCTATTCCCAACTCTTTAAGTTTAGCAAAAAAACTGCAAAAGTCAAATTTACCGCACCCCGGAAGCATGCATTCATGCTCACTATCGTTATCACTTAAGTGAAGAGCTATAATATTACTACCCATAGCATCAATCATCTCACATGGGTTTACAGATGCTCTTTTACACTGCTTTATATCTAATACGAATTTTGTTTTTGGTAATTGCTCTTTCATCTCGACTATAAACTTAGGATTACCACTCTTGCAGTATGAAACATTTTCCTGAGCGATAAAAACCCGATACTCTTTTGCAACGTCTGCAATTTTTGAGAAAACTTCAAAATATCTTGAATTTGATAATTTTTTATCTCGTCTATCCCCATGGAAAACTATATGAGAGGCACCAAGCTTTGCAGCTGCTTCAAAATAATGTTTATAAAGCTCAATTCCATCTTCAATGCGACGTTTATAACCTGAAAAGAAGAATAGCGGCTCAAATGCAGATGACCAAGGATGAATCGCGGCTACCGAAACCCCTAAGTTATCACATTCAGCTTTAATTTCATCTATAAACTTAGCACTCATTTCAGAGGGAGAACAGAGAAAAATTTCTATCTGTTTTACGCCGAGCGAAATAACTCTCTTTACCGCTTCTTCAGTGGGCATCGGGTAGAGACAGGCAGAAGATATACCTATTCTCATATTACACCTCATCTAAAAAGAAGCGGATATACCACTTCTTTTTTTGTTTTTTATTTTGTTGTTTGTTTTGCCGCTTTCTTTTCATTCCATAATACCCATAGCGGGCCTGCAATGCATATTGTTGAGTAGACACCGGATAGCATACCAACTATCATTGGGAATGCAAACGATAGAATAGAATCAACATTGAATATCACACAAACTATTCCGACAACAGCCATCGCTATAACGGTTGTTACTGTTGTGTTTATAGTTCTCTTAAGTGACTGGTTAATCGAGCGATTGACCTTCTCTCGAAGAGACATTTTCTTGCCAAACAATAGATTGTTTTCACGAATTCTATCGTAGATAACAATTGTATCGTTTATCGAGTAACCGATAATCGTGAGCACAACTGCTATGAAGTTATCATTAAGTGGAATTCTGAAGATAACGAATGTCGCATAGACCATAATTATATCATGAAGCAGTGCAACAACCGCCATAACACCTGCTGAAAGGCCACCAATCTTTCTAAATCTTATCGATATATAGATAATCATTAGAACCGATGCAAGAGCAAGTGCCGATAGGCATTTAAAGAAGAACTCTTGACCCATTGATGCTTCAACGCTGTTTGAGCTTATAAGCTCAAGATTTGCGTCTGGGTAGCTCTCAACTAAAACATCTTGGATAGTTGTGAGGGTTGTGTTATCAAAGTTATCGCCTGAAGCAAATGAAATATTGATATTTGGTGTATTAGTTACGAAATTCTCAGATGAAATAACAGTTACCTGCTGAGCAAATTCATCGGATAATATTGATGCAACATCATCAGTTGAAACGTCGCCTTCATACGAGAAGGTTATAACTGCGCCACCTGTAAACTGCATATCGAGACGAACACCAAATACAAGTGATACAAGAAGTGCGATAGCTATAAGGATTCCTGAAAAGGTGAAAAATAATTTTCTCTTTGAAATGATATCTATCATTATTTCGCACCCCCCTTGTAGCCATAAAGCGCTGGTTTTCTAAACATTTTGAATTTCGAAATGCTCTTTAGCATAAGCCTTGTAGCACCGATACCAAAAACAAAGTTTAGTATAACACCAACAAGTAAGGTATATCCAAATGAATATATCTCACCAGCTATTGAGGTGCTAAAGAAGAAGAAAACGGTATTGAATATCTGAGCGAAGATATTTGTCGGAGGTCCAAAAGCAGCCATTAGGATAAGCGCCACTATAACTATAGTTACGTTACCATCAAAAACAGCTGAAAAAGCCTTCTTAAATCCAGAGTTTACAGAAGAATCGATGCTCTTTCCTGCATTTATCTCCTCTTTTATCCTCTCAGCAGCTATGACATTCGCATCAACACCTATTCCGACAGCAAGGATAATACCCGCAATACCTGGTAGCGTTAGAGTGAATGATGGGACAACTGCTAAAAATCCAGATATAGCAGCTATTGAGCCTGCAAGCTGTCCAAGAAGAGATATCGAAGCTACAACTCCTGGTAGTCTGTAACTAAATATAATGTATGCACATATTAGGATAAACGCAATAATACCTGCTAAAACCATAGCGTTTAGAGCTCCCTCACCGAGTGACGGGCTTATTGTATTGTAGTTTTCAGCGGTTAGAGCAAATGGTAGCGCACCACCATTTATCTGATCTGCTAAAAGCTGAGCTTCTTCAGCTGTGAAGTCACCTGAAATTATAGCAGTAACATCATCAATAGGCTCGTCCACTGAAGGCGCGCTTATCATAACATCATCCATCCAGATTGATATAACTCCACCCTCAGCTGAAAGTCTCGTGGTCGCTTCAAAGAAGCTCTCTCTGCCACTTTCATTAAGGTTTAGCGAAACAACAAAGTTTTGAACGCCATTCTCGGTGAAAACTTGAGGTTCTGCACTTGCAATATCATCACCTGTTAGCACGATATTCTCGGCAGTAACGCCAGCTGGAGCACCAAGTGCATCAACTTCACTTCCCTCTCTGAAAGTGAGCATCGCTGTTGCAGCAAGCTCTTCTATTGCAGCGGCAGGGTCGAATTCAGTTTCATCGGCAGTCCATGGGAAGCGGACGATTATTCTGTCGTTTTGAAAATCGGTATAAACTTCGCTGTCGGTTATGTTGTTTGTGACAAGGCGAGTGTTTATAACCTCTTCAACACCTCTCATCTGCTCGTCAGTCGCATCAATACCGTCAGCAGGCGTAAATGTTGCTTCAACACCACCGCGGATATCAATACCAAGTCTTATCTCGTCTGCACCTTTAAAGATTACATTTGTGTAATCTGCATACTCTGTGCTTATACCGAAAAATGAAGTATAAGCAAGGGCGAATATCAGCGCTACGACGGAAAAGAACACTAATTTGGATCTTTTTCTCATTCTATGTCCTCCAGAAATATATTTGCAATTTGTAAACAGTATTTATTATTATACTAAAAAACAAAAATAAAAACAAGGTTTTACCCCTGTTTTTATTAAATTTTTTTTATTTCTCTAAATAAGCAATTTTTGCCGATATTGAAAATATTTCCATTGCCGTCTCAAGCTCTGATAATGAAGGATATGTTGGCGCAATTCTTATATGGCTATCTTTTTTATCAATACCATATGGATATGCAGCTCCAACTTTTGTTAAAATGAGACCACAATCAAGGCATAGTTTGCCGATTTTCTGGGCAGTACCGCTCTCTGCATAGTAGCTCACAAAATACCCCCCATTAGGTCTTGTAAAGCTTCCTATTCCCTCTTCTAAAAGCCTTTCAAGGGCTTCGCAGACAGCATCAAATTTTGCAGATATATTATATGCATGTTCAACCATTATAGCTCGTACAGCGCCAATATCTGGAAGAAGTCTTAGATGAGCTAACTGATTCACCTTATTATATCCTATAGTTTGAAACCCTATAAGTTTTTTAAGTCTTGCAAGTTCACTATCCCCAGTTGCAAAAGCAGAAATACCAGCGCCGCTAAATGTTATCTTTGAGGTTGAAGCAAACTGGAAAATCATATTTTCGTTTCCGCATTTTTTCGCCTCATCAAATATAGGTAGCAGCTGATCTCCATTTCCAACATCAAGATCATGCACTGCATAAGCATTGTCCCAGTAAACTTTAAAATCGGACGCTGCTGGCTTTAATGCAGCTATACGGCGAACAGTTTCATCACTATATGTTATACCATCTGGATTTGAATATTTCGGAACGCACCATATACCTTTTATCGTGCTATCGCTTGAAACAAGCTTTTCAATCGTATCCATATCTGGGCCTGTAGCTGTCATGTCAATGGTTATCATCTCGATACCGAATGATTCACAGATCATAAAATGCCTATCATACCCAGGAGATGGGCATAAAAACTTAATCTTGCCCTGAGTTGCCTGTGGCGGACATCCATTATACCCGTGGGTAAATCCTTTTGATATATTATCATACATCATATTAAGAGAAGAGTTTCCAGAGATAAAGATATTCTCTGCTGGAGCCTCCATAATCTGTGAAAAAAGCTCTTTTAGTTCAGGTAACCCATCAACTAATCCATAGTTTCTGCTATCAACTCCACTTGGGGAATGAAATGAATCACTATCGGTAAAACATTTGTACATATTATTAGATAGGTCAAGTTGCGAAGGTGATGGTTTCCCTCTCGACATATCGAGATTTAGATTTTGCTCCTTTATTTCATTATATCTATCATAGAGCTTTTGCAGCTCACTTTTATTATTCATATTATATCCCTCCTATAAAAAGATTATATAATGTTTTTAGTATTTTTGCAAGTAAAATAATGAAAACTTGCAAAAAATATAACAGTAGCTATAAAAACCACTGTTATATTCTATGATAAAACAATATTTAATTTACAAACTTGTAAAATTAATACTCTGCATTTCCAGGTGTTCTTGGAAATGGGATAGAATCTCTTATGTTTGAAATGCCGGTGAGATACATAACAAGTCGTTCAAATCCGAGGCCAAATCCCGCATGCGGCACTGTTCCGAAACGACGAAGATCAAGATACCAGCTATAATCCTCGACAGGTAGATTCATCTCTTCAATTTTCGCTATCAAAACATCAAGGCGCTCTTCCCTTTGGCTACCACCAATAAGCTCACCAACTCCTGGAACGAGCATATCCATCGCCGCAACTGTTTTACCGTCATCATTTGAGCGCATATAAAACGCTTTTATCTCTTTTGGATAATTAATTACGAAAACAGGGCCACCAAAATGTTTTTCAGTTAGGTATCTCTCATGCTCGGTCTGCAGGTCACAACCCCAGAATGGCTTAAACTCAAACTTCTCACCACAGTTTTCAAGAATTTCAACCGCTTCTGTATAGGTAACTTTCTGAAAATCTGATGAAACAAGAGCATTTAGACGCTCTAAAAGTCCTTTATCTACAAAACTATTGAAGAATTCAAGCTCGTCCTTACAGCTGTTTAAAACGTGTTTTATAACAAACTGAACCATATCTCTTGCAAGAGCCATATCGTCGTTTAAATCGGCAAAGGCAATTTCTGGCTCAATCATCCAAAATTCTGCCACATGGCGAGGGGTATTGCTATTTTCTGCTCTGAAGGTTGGGCCAAAGGTATAAACATTTCCAAAAGCCATAGCCATGCATTCAGCTTCAAGCTGACCTGAAACGGTAAGGTTTGTTTCTTTTGAGAAAAAGTCCTTGCTATAGTCTATATTTCCATCCTCGGTCTTTGGAGGGTTTGTCATATCAAGGGTTGTAACGCGAAACATCTCGCCAGCTCCCTCACAGTCAGACCCTGTTATAATCGGTGTATGCGCATAGACAAATCCGCGGTCGTTGAAGAATTTGTGGATAGCAAATGCTGCTTCTGAGCGGACTTTAAACGCCGCATAAAAGGTATTTGCACGAGGTCTTATATGCGCTATTGAGCGAAGATATTCAAGCGAGTGCCTTTTATTTTGCAATGGGTAATCAGGGCTTGATTCACCAATTAGTGAAACATTCGATGCTTTTATCTCAAACGGTTGCTTCGCACCTTCCGTTAAAACAACCTCTCCTTCAACCGAAATCGACGTAAAGGTATTATACTTTGCAATATCTGCGAAATTTTCAAGTTTGCTTGATTCTATAACTACCTGAACACCTTTAAAGCTCGTTCCATCAACAACTTCAATAAAACCGATGTCCTTTGAGCTACGCAAGGTCTTTACCCAACCGTTTATCAGAATAGTTTTACCCTCAAAATCAGGATACGCTCTGTTTAGTTTTGCTATCTCAATTCTATCCATTATACACCTCGATTAATTTTTACATACAATAGAAATAATTATAGCAAAAAATATGGTGAAATTCAACTGTGAATAAACTATTTTATATTACAATCTCATTTTCATATTCATTATAACTTAATTAATATTTCCTATATCATATTTTGTTTGTTTTATTGTTAAAAAGGCTTCTATATTGGTTACTTAAGCTTTTTCTCTTAATGAATATTTCCACCGCCCGCAGTTGCAAACGAAAACGTTTGCAATAAGTTGCATAACTGCAACTAAACGCACTAAATGTGCGTTTACTGCGGGCGGCGGAGCAGAGTAGCTCAAAATCACAATAAAGCGATGATAAAAATTTGCTCGAATGCTTGATATTTAAAAGACTAGATAATAAAAACAAAACTATAATGCATATTTTAACAATTAAACAACGCAAAAAAAGAAGGTGCATTACATTTTAAACACCTTCTTCTCAAATAATAGAATCATACTTATAATTTAACAGTTAATTTTATCCACCTATAACCGTCGCTTTAAAAACAGCAACTGTATTCGGTTGAATTTCCATTCTTTTCATAGCATTGTACTGTAGGTACTCATCCTCTGCATAGGTGGTTGCAAAAAGCACCCATTGCATCCCAAGCGGAAGTTTTGGAAGCTCAACTTCAAGTGTTTCCCAATAGCTATTTGCCGCAAGATATATAAAGTCTTTTGTTCTATCCTTATACTCGCCTGCAAACATAACACCAACATATCTATCGTGATCATAAAATTTATCTACATTAGGCTTCACTCCATGAAAAGAAATATCGGGATATCCACCAGCACCATTGCTTACGTTTTTACGCATAACTTTATGATCTTTTCTAAAAGCTATCATCTTTTTGAAAAACTCAAATACATCTCTATTCTTGTCAAGGTTGCTCCAATCAAGCCAAGAAATTTCATTGTCCTGACAGTAAGCATTATTGTTTCCAAACTGGGTGTTGCAAAACTCATCACCTGCCAAAAACATAGGTATTCCCCTACTACATAGAAGAATTGTTATGGCGTTTTTAACCATCCTTTTGCGAAGGGTATTTATTTCCCAGTTATCGGTATCTCCCTCAACACCGCAGTTCCAACTATTATTATCATTAGCGCCGTCGGTATTATTCCAGCCGTTTTTCAGATTATGCTTTTCATTATAACTAAATAGATCATTTAGGGTGAATCCATCGTGGCAGGTTATGAAATTTACCGACGCATTAATTCTGTTTATCGGGTCATATATATCATGAGATCCCGCAATTCTCTGCGCTGCTGCATTTGCAGTTCCGCTGTCGCCTTTTAAAAATTTTCTGATATCATCTCTGTATCTTCCATTCCACTCACTCCACCTATTCCAAGAAGGAAAACTACCCACCTGATATAGACCGGCGGCATCCCATGCCTCAGCTATAAGCTTTGAGTCCCCAAGTATAGTATCGAACGCAAGCGATCGAACAAGCGGTGGACGCTCCATTGGGTGTCCCAACTCATTTCTACCAAGAATTGACGCAAGGTCAAAGCGAAATCCGTCAATATGGTAGGTTGTAACCCAATAGCGCAGACAGTCGATAATCATCCTTTGAACAGTTGGATGGTTGCAGTTCACTGAGTTTCCACATCCACTATAATTCATATAGTCGCCATTTTCATTTAAAAGATAGTAGACGCTATTATCAATTCCTTTAAAACTAAAAAATGGTCCATTATTATCACCTTCTGCGGTATGGTTAAATACAACATCAAGAAAAACTTCTATACCATTTTCATTTAGAGTACGTACAAGCTCTTTAAGTTCGCTACCCTCATAATTTTCTTCTGGAAAAGCCGCATAACCGTTGTTTGGAGCAAAAAAGCCGACAGTGCTATAACCCCAGTAGTTACAGAGGGTTTCGCCATCGTGAACACGAGCGTCAAGCATCTCATCAAACTCAAAAACAGGCATAAGCTCAACAACATTAACCCCAAGCTCAACAAGATAGGGTATCTTTTCGATAAGACCTTTAAAGGTTCCAGGATAATCAACACCTGAGCTGTTATCTTTTGTGAATCCACGCACATGGAGTTCATATATAATGAGATCTTCATCGGGGATAAGCGGTTGTCTTGCATCTCCCCAGTCAAAGTTGTTTTTAACGACTTTTGATTTGTAAAAAGGGATTTTTTCCGCTGAAATACCCCAACGCTCATGCCCTGTTACAACCTTTGCATAAGGGTCGAGGAGATATTTCTTTTTATCAAATATTAGTCCTTTTTCTTTATTATAGGGGCCATCAACCCTATATGCATATTCAAACTCTTCTATATTAAGATCAAAGACTATCATAGAGTATACTTTACCCATCCGGTAGTGAGCCGGGAAAGGTATAACTGCATATGGTTTATTCTCACCACTGCGGAATAAAATCAGCTCAATAGACGTTGCTCCATGGGAATGGATAGTGAAATTAACGCCACAAGGAATTGCAGTAGCACCATTGACATCATAAAAACCAGGACGCACTTCAAATCCATTAATAACATCCATCGGCTGAAGATTTACCGAACGGCTTTCACCATCACCTAATATATCAACATTGCTACCAAATCGCGCATTATTATATTCTTCTAATTTATCATTAGCCATATTCTCACCTCTTGGAAGTAGTTACTACTTCTAAAAATATTTTATCACAATAATTTATACATTTCAACTAAAATTCATCCAAGATTTTTGATACAATTCACCTTATTTCAACAAAATGAATAGTAAAAGGTTATACCTTGATATATGGAATGTATATAAAAAAATATATTTTATAGCAAACGGCAATAAAGTTGAATAAATAAAAACAGCTGATGAATTATATAATCATCAACTGTTTATAATTAAAATCTTTTTAATAGGTTTAGATACCATTCAATTTCATATTCGTTCATATCAATGG
>CAYJGN010000018.1:0-3967 GCA_964369635.1 uncultured Oscillospiraceae bacterium | reverse complement strand
TATTGTATATCTTTGAAATTCAAGATGGGTAACAACTTCGGGGGGAATATTTTCAGGGTTCATTAAAATTTTATCAATTATATTCTTGCCTTTTAAAACCATCTTCGTTCCTTCGCGCAACTGCTCAATATAATTATTAACTGCACGAACTCTACTATCTCTATCTGAAAATCCCATAAAGAAGAGCTTCGAGAGCTCCATATTCTTTATTTTATCACTCTGCATAGGAGATCTAATCCAAACAGAAAACTCTTGTCTTCCTTTATCGGTAACATAAAAGAGCTTTTTAGTTTTATTTCCAGAAATTCTTTCTTCAAAATAAATACTCTCAGATGCCAACAGTTTTTTTATAGCTGTTTGAATACTACCTGCACTCTCTGAGCATATTTTCGATAAATTTGACTTAATAAACTTACCAATCTCATAACCAGACATTGGCTGTAGTTGCAACAGACCTAAAATAACAAATTCCATAAAAACTCCTAAACTTTCACTTATGGTCAATTTTATCATATTTCCAATTACAAGTCAATAAACTACTGGAAAAACTAACTATTTTTTACTTTTAATCGCATACCCTATTATTCTTGATGCGTTAAGAATGGCAATAAGCGCTACACCAACATCGGCAAAGACCGCTATCGGCATCGAAACATAGCCAAATACCGTTAAAACCATAACTAAAACTTTAATAGATAACGCAAAAACTATATTCTGAATTGCGATTGATTTAGTGTTTTTTGCAATTTTAATACTGTTGAACACTTTGGTTGGGTCATCATTTAAAATAATAGCGTCAGCAGATTCAATCGCTGCATCAGACCCGATACCGCCCATAGCAAATCCTATATCAGACCTTATTAGAACAGGAGCGTCGTTTAATCCGTCCCCAACAAACAAAACCTTCTTATTTTTACCTTTAAGTTTTAGTATCTCTTCCATCATATAAACTTTATCTGCTGGCATAAGCTCTGCATGAACTGCATCAAACCCAACTTGTGAGCATACAGCAGCTGCAACTTCACTGTTATCCCCTGTTAAAATAACAGTCTTTTTAACACCAACTGACTTTAACAGTTTATCAAGACTTAATACATTATCCTTAATTTTATCAGTGACAACAATACAACCAGCATAACTGCCATTGATTGATATGTGGAGCACCGTTCCTGTAAAGTCTGATGACTTCACTAAAACCCCATTCTGTGTGAGCAGCTTTTCATTGCCAAGTAAAACAGTCTTTCCAGCTATTAGAACAGCTATTCCAAGACCTGCTATTTCAGTATAGTCGCTTATCTGCTTTGTATCAATTACTCCCTGATAATGCTCTTTAATTGAAACAGCTATTGGGTGGTTTGAATAAAATTCACCATGAGCCGCTATCTGCAAAAGCTCTTCCCCACTGATTATCTCTTGCGGATATACTCCAGCAACTGAGAACTTTCCTTCTGTTAATGTTCCAGTTTTATCAAAAACAGCATATTCAACGTTCGAGAGAGCTTCAAGATAGTTGCCACCTTTAATAAGTATACCGTGCCTTGATGCGGTACCTATTCCACTAAAATATGTGAGCGGAATTGATAAAACAAGTGCACACGGACAGGAGACAACAAGAAAAACAAGTCCGCGATATGCCCATTCACCAAAAGACTCTGATAAAATAAACGGTGGTAAAATACCGATGATAAGAGCGAGAATTACGACGGCAGGAGTATAGTATTTTGCAAATTTTGTTATAAAGCTCTCGGTAACTGCTTTTTTCTCTGTTGCAGTTTCTATTAAAGCGAGTATTTTTGCTACAGTTGAATCTACATAGAGTGATTTAACAGAAATCTCAATCGCCCCTGACTTATTTATAGAGCCACTCTTTATTTCATCGCCCACTTCTTTATAAACAGGAGCAGATTCCCCCGTTAAAGCTGACATATCAAGAGTTGAGTTGCCTTTGATTATAACTCCGTCAACAGGCACCTTTTCGCCTGGTTTGACGAGAATATTATCCCCAACATTAACGGTCATAGGATCAACTTTTGAAATCCCAGAAGAAGTTATTATATTTGCATAGCTCGGCTTAATCTCAATTAAATCCTGTATCCTTCTGCGCGATTTATTAACAGCGAGACTTTGAACATACTCTCCAATCTGATAAAAAAGCATAACACCCGCAGCCTCGGGATACTCGCCAATGATTATAGCGCCAATTGAAGCTATACTCATAAGAAAATTCTCATCAAAAACTCGACCGTTTATTATGTTTTTAACAGCTTTGATTAAAATATCATATCCAATGATTGCATATGCAACTATTGATAAGATTGCTGTTGTAATTGGTGAATTGTGAAATATCACTGCAAAAACAAAAAACAAAGTGGATAAAAGCAGGCGAGCTATCAAAAGCTTATTTATTTTTTCTTTATTGTTCTCGGTTTTTCGCGAATGCATATCAACTGTTAGAACCGCTACCTCCGGTTCAATCATCAAAACTATTGCTGTAAGTTCACCAAATACCTTTGCATCATCATCTATTTTTGATTCGATAGAAATATAACCACCAACAAGATTTAAGTTTGCTTTTAAAACAAAAGGCAACTCGGCGGTTTTATTTTCAATCTCACTTCCACAATTCTGACAGGTCAATCCCTCTAAATAAAATTTATAGTTTTTCATCTCTACCTCCTTATATATGTGAAATATGCGAAAATCCTGTTGTCAGGATATTTTCTATATGGCTATCATCAAGCGAATAGTATGAGTTTTTTCCCTCTTTTCGAAGTTTAACAATCCTCATCTGCCGAAGCGTTTTAAGTTGGTGCGATACGTTTGATTGGGTCATTGATAGCTTATCTGCAATATCTAAAACGCATAATTCTTTATGCAAAAGCAAAAAAATAATCTTTAACCTGTTTTCATCTGAAAATGCTTTATATAGCGCTGAAAGACTAAATATCAAATCATCTGTTAATTCAATTTCACAGATATCGCAATGTTCAGCATTAATTTTTTTATTATTTGAACTTGATTTTATTACTCTTCCCTGTTCTTCTAAATTTTTTTCCATACTTACACCTCCGATGTAACACAACATATTAACATCTATTCATATATTAAATTAAAAACAATTAAATGTCAATAAAAAATTAATAAAAAAAGGGATATTTCAATAAAGAATTAAATTCTCTAATTGAAATATCCCATAGTTTTAATATTGTTATTAGTTTTTATTTCTGTCTTCTTTTAAAAGGAATATTGAAATCATCTTTGCTGCATAAAGAAGGCTATTTATTTCTTTCTCGCTCCAAACCCTTGTTTTTGTGCAGTCATCAAGGCCGAGGAACAGCTTAACAGTATCTCGCTCTCGAACCTGCGCATGCAAGAAAGACTTTATCCCCTGATCATACATCAGCTTATAAGCTCCCTCCGCTTCGAGTACCGATAAATCGTTACTATAAACAATTCCATTTTTATCTGCAGTATTTAAAAAGTCATCGAGAATCTCAGCTGTGAGATCTTGAAGATTATCAATTTCAGGAGTTATTCCATCTGATACCCATTCATACGTGTTTGAATATGTTTTACCGTTATTGAATGACTCGAATATATAACATCTATCTGAGTTAGTCCTCTTTCCGATATATTTCATAACAGCATTAACCGAAGAGCTTAATTCTTTCGTTTCATACATCAGGTTAAAAGTAGTCGATACAAGCTCCGAGTCGAAGTATGAGTTTGCAATTCTATTTGCATTTTCAAGTGTCGTTCTGTTTTTCATCGTACCGTCGAGGAAACTATCATTATAGAAGGTATACCTATCTTTACCTGATAGTTTTGACTGATAAAGAGCTTTATCCGCAGCTTTATAGAGTTCTTCAAAGGTCTTACCATCTTTTGGGAATGATGAAACACCAATACTGCCCGAAATCTTATAGTCGCCATGTTCACCAGAATAGCTATTTTGAAAAGCCTTTGC
>CAYJGN010000017.1:30965-41437 GCA_964369635.1 uncultured Oscillospiraceae bacterium | reverse complement strand
CAGATTTACAGGGGATATTTTCAGCGGAAAACAAAAACTTCAAAAATATAGACTTCTCCCTTTTCACAAAGTATCTAAGCAACTTCTTTATGCAGAGAAGCGATGGTCGAATTGATTTTACCCACCGAGTTATACGTTTGGGTTTATTAAAGGTTGCCGATTTTAAGAGTGAAAACAAAAAAATACTAAACCATCTAAAAGAGCTTGATGTAAACGATGAGGTGAGAATAGCCGAGATAGTTTATCATCTCTATAAGGCGGATGATAAGGAGTTTTTGGCGGAGTATATAGAGGTTTTGAGCGAGGATACTAATCAAATTATTGCAGAGGAGCTTTATAATATTGCGCTTTATGATAAAGATTTTATTATAGATTTAGTTGAATTTGCTGTGCTCCAAAAAGAATACGATAGGTTTGTACAGTATATAAGCTTTAATTTTTTCTATAGATTTAAAGGTTCTTTGGTGGAGTATAAAATACTGTACGAAATAATGAAAAAGCTTTCCTCAAACTTAGAAACTCTCAATTTAAAAAATCCTACTGCAATAAGACATAGAGCAGTGGCGATGGCCTATAGTAATTTAGGTGATATTTTAACAACTCAAGGTGAATATGGTGAAGCACGGTCGTATTATCAAAAGATGTTAGAGATATCAGAGGATTTATCAAAGCAGCAAAAAACTACCGAGGCTTTACGGGATTTGTCGGTAAGCTATAATAGCGTAGGCGGTATTTTGGAAACTCAAGGGGAATATGAAGAAGCTTATGTATATTATAAAAAAGCGTTTGAAATCAACAAAAGTCTATCAGAGCAATTAAAAACACAAGAGTCACAAAAAGATTTATCGGCAATCTATGATAAACTAGGCGGTATTTTAGTTGCTTTGGGAGAATACGAAGAGGCACTTTCGTGTTATCAAAAATGCCTTGAAATATCTAAAAGTCTATCAGAACAACTAAAAACTACTGAAGCTATGCGAAATTTGTTGATAGGTTATGAAAGAGTAGGGTCTATTTATATGCTTCAAGGGGAATATAAAGAGGCACTTCCGTTTTATCAAGAGAGCCTTGAAATAACAAAAAGTTTAGCAGAACAGCTGGGTACGCCGGAGGTTATGCTGAGTTTATCGGTAGACTATAATTGCATAGGTAATATTTTGCAGAATTTAGGTGAATATGAAGAGGCGCTTTCTTTTTATCACAGGGATTTAGAGATAACAGAAAAATTGTCAGAGCAGCTGGGTACACCGCAGTCGATGAGAGAGCTTGCGTCTAGCTATAATGGGTTGGGACTTGTTTTGCAAAATCAAGGAGAATATGAGGAGGCACTGTCTTATTATCATAAGGATTTGAAAATAACAGAGAATTTAGCGCAGCAGCTTAAAACGCCAGAGTCGATGAGCGATTTATCGTCAAGCTATAATAATGTGGGCAGCATTTTAGAGGCACAAGGAGAATATGAAAAAGCGCTTTCCTATTATCAAAAGCGCCTTGAAATAGCAGAAAACTTAGCGGAGCAGCTAAAAACGCCGCAGTCGATGAAAGATTTAGCATCAAGCTATAATAATGTCGGCGATATTTTATATAAAGAGGAAGAATACAAAGAAGCGCTTTCGCTTTATCAAAAGAGCTTTGAAATAGCAGAGGCTTTAGCAGAGCAGATCGGGTCGCCGCAGTTGATGAGGGATTTATTTGTTTCTTATTATAACATCGGTAATATTTATAATGTAGAAGGTGATTATAATAATGCTCTAAAGATGTATGAGAATGGGCACAAGATAAGCAAAAATTTAGAAGAACAACTTCAAACGCCACAGTCGATGAGAGATTTATCCTATATTCTTATTGGAATCGGCGATATCTATAATAATCAAGGTAACTATGATAATGCTCTAAAGATGTTTCAGGAAGTATTGGAGATAAGTGAAAATCTATTTGAGCAGATGGAAACTCCTGATGCAATGATAGATTTATCTATAAGCAATAGTCGAATTGGCAAGGTGTATTACAATATGGACGAGAATGAAAAAGCACTTAGCTATTTTGAGGTTTCTGCTAATATATGTGAAAGCTTATTTGAGTGGATAGAAACAACTTTTGCTTGTCAAGAGCTAATAGATTCCTATTACAACTGTGCATTAGCTTGTAAATATTCAAATCAACTAGAGAGACAGAAAGAATATGAGCAGAAAGCGGCAAGACTAAAAGAGGAGTTTTTACTTTAGTTTTATAAGGTTTAGTAGATAATAACAAAAACGCTAATTTGAACTTTTTGTGATATATCTCGTTTTTCCTTTTAATTCTTAGCTTTTTTTGATATAATATAAACACACTATAACGGAGTTGTTTTTATGCAGAATAA
This sequence comes from uncultured Oscillospiraceae bacterium, assembly GCA_964369635.1. GTDB lineage: Bacteria > Bacillota > Clostridia > Oscillospirales > Ruminococcaceae > CAYJGN01. Next base: position 39,075 of record CAYJGN010000017.1, on the reverse strand, counting down.
AAGTAAGATTCTTGTTGTTGAAGATGAAGCGACGATAAGAGAATTCATTGTCTTAAACTTAAACCGTGCAGGATTTGATACTGTTGAAGCAGAAGACGGTGAAGATGGGTTTGCAAAATATATAGAAAATGATGATATAGAGCTTGCTGTTCTTGATGTGGCTATGCCGAAGATGGATGGGATGGAGCTCTGTTTGCGTTTGCGCGCTCGAAGTGACCGGCTTGGGATTATTCTGCTTACCGCTAAAAGTCAAGAAGAAGATAAACTAACTGGTTTTTCAAATGGTGCTGATGATTATGTCACAAAACCATTTTCACCATCAGAGCTTGTTATGCGGATATTAGCGCTTTATCGAAAGATAAATGCAATCAAAGAGCTCAGCGGTGAGAAGAGCAGTGTTGTGAGCGGCCCGTTTGTTATAGATACTATTAAGCGTGAGATAACAAAAAACGGTGCCCGAATAGATTTAACTCAGATAGAATATGCATTGATGTTGCATTTTTGCTATTCAAATGGCAAGGCGCTTCGTCGAAGTGATATATTAAAAGCTGTTTGGAAAAATGAGCCTGATATTGAAGAGAAGGCAGTGGATGTTAATATAAGAAGGCTTCGAATGAAGATAGAGGAAAATCCCCGTGAGCCTATCTATATAGAAACTATTTGGGGATTTGGGTACAGATGGAAAGTTTAAAAGATGTTAATGTTTCGCCCGAATTGGGTGTGAGAGAAAAAAAGATAGCGCCAGATAAAAGCATTATCGCGAGATTTCAGAAATATGGTGTTGTTTTTGTTGTGCTTGCTATTGTTGTAATAGGTGGAATATTTGGGTATTCAACAAGAAATAACTATTATGAAGATGTCAGTAATCTTTTAAATTCTAAAGTTGAAACCTTTAATTCTATCGCTGCAAGTATTCTAAGCGAAGATGATGAAGACGTTATTGGAGAGCTTATAACCCTCTGCAATCAGCTTGTTGCAAATGAGAATATCTTTTATGAGCTGCTCGATATAGACAATAAAGTAACATACGATAACGGTGCGGCTCTATCTTTTTCAGAAGATGATATTGCAGATCTTGACGCTGTTAATAATCAGCATAGCGGAAGATTTCAAAGCACTTTTACAATAAACAATATAAATTTCATGGAAGTTTTCTCAACCCATTATATAGATGGTGTTGGTTGGTATGGTATAAGATTTACAACCGACCTTACCGAGATAAATGGAATTGTATTTCGCAATGTTTTGATGGTAGTTGCAATTATAGCACTTGTTTCGATAGGTATAATTGCAGTTACGATTTTTTTGCTCAAAAGCATTATAGTGCCTATAAAAGCGGTTTCAGAGTCGGCTTCAAAAATCGCGTCGGGAGATTTTACTGTAAGGGTTGTTAAAGAGCAAAACGATGAAGTTGGAAAGCTCTGTGACTCGGTAAACAAAATGGCGGAAGAGCTATCGAAGATAGAGCAGCTCAAAAATGAATTTATCTCATCGGTATCACACGAGCTTCGCACCCCGCTCACCGCAATTAAAGGTTGGGGCGAGACGATTATCTCGCTCGATATAGAAAATGAGACGGCGGAAAAAGGTTTAACAATCATCTCAAATGAGGTTTCGCGCCTCTCTGAAATGGTCGAGGAACTGCTCGACTTCTCAAGGATTACCCAAAATAGATTTACTTTAAACCGCGATGTTATAGATATCGTAGCAGAGGTCAGTGAAGGGGTTATGATGTATCGTGAGAGGGCGAATAACGAGGGTAAAAGGCTCTCGTTTTATGAGCCGCAAACCCCGGTTATGGTATATGCTGACCGAAACAGAATTTTGCAGGTCATAAATAATATTTTAGATAATGCGCTAAAATTTACCGATGAGGGCGGTATAGTTGATGTATCGCTTAATTTCGATGAGAATATAGTTCTGCTAACTATTGCGGATAACGGTTGCGGGATACCAAAAAGTGAGCTATTTAAAGTCAAGGATATGTTTTATAAAACTTCGAAAAACAACCTTCGCGGGACTGGAATAGGTCTTGCTATTGCAGATGAAATAATTTTGATGCACGGTGGCGAGATGCAGATTCAAAGCGAAGTTGATAAGGGAACAAAGGTTATAATTTCACTTCCGCACTATAAAGAGGAGGAATATATTGAAAGCTAAGCAAAGTATTGGCGGTGCAGCTGTTATAAATGGAATAGAGATGAAAAGTAGCAGCAAAAAAGCGCTTGCCGTTCGTGATAAAGATGGGAATATTTTCACCGAGACAAAACCTTTAAAAAAAAGAGGTTTTATATATAAAATACCGATTGTACGGGGAATTTTTGCATTTGGAAGCAGTATAAACGATAGCTATAAGGCTCTTATGAAGAGCGCTGATATATCGCTTGAAGATGAAGAACCCGATAAAATTGATAAATGGATTGAAGATAAATTTGGCGACAAGGGACTTTCTGTTTTAGGGCCGATAATAGCTATAATTGCGGCTATTATCTCAATAATAATGCTTGTTTTTCTTCCATCACTTATAGCTGACCTTTTAAATATCCCGACGCAGTATGGTTTGAGAGCTTTTTTTGAGGGGTTATTTAAGATTGCTATAATGGTTATTTATATGCACTTTATAAGTAAGCTTGATGATATTAAAACAACATTTATGTATCACGGAGCAGAGCATAAAACTATTTCCTGCTATGAGAGCGGCAAACAGCTTACCGTTCAGAATGTTCGAGAGTGCACAAGATTTCATAAGAGATGCGGAACGAGTTTTCTTGTTTTTATCTTGATAATTAGTGTGCCTATATTCTCTATCGTAACAGCTGAGAATATATTTTTGCGCTCTGCCTTAAAAATATCACTATTACCGCTTATTATGGGAATAAGCTATGAGATAATAAAGCTTGCCGGAAAATATGATAACCCGATTATTTCAGCTCTTTCAGCGCCTGGCGTTTGGCTGCAAAAGATAACAACAAAAGAGCCAACTGATAAGATGATTGAGGTAGCAATTGCCGCAGTTGAGCTTGTTTTGCCTGCTGGTGACCCTGCTATTGTTGTTAAAGAGGTACCACCCGAAATAGATAGCGAGCCTGTTTTAGAGGTCGATAATTTGGGTGCAGATGACTATCAATTGAGAGAAGATAATGCAGCGGCAGAAAGCAAAACAGAGGCAAACAGCGAAGATGCGACAGAGACCCGCTCAACAGATAAGATAAAAAAATTAGACGATTGTATAAAAGATGAAGTTTTGCAAGAGGACAAAGAGGTGACAGCTTGATAGCGGAAGAGCTTTTCAAAGCGGGAGTTATAGAGCTTAGCTCGAATGAAGAGATTGTCAATGCAAGGTTTGAAATGGGAGTTTTGCTTGATTTTGTGCTGGGCGAAGACAGAGGTCTTGGACATGCAGTATCGGCGAGGGAGTGCAACGAGAGCGAGGTTATGAAAACTAAAGAGCTTTTGAGAAAAAGAGTTTGCGGATACCCTCTTCAGTATATATTAGGTGAGTGGGAGTTTTACGGACTTCGTTTGTTTGTTGGCGATGGTGTTTTAATACCAAGGGCTGATAGCGAATGGTTAGCGAAGCTTTTAATAGATGAAACTAAAAATGGTGGTCGTGGACTTGATTTATGCTCAGGGAGCGGCGCTATTGCTATTGCGGCGGCGGTAGCTAATCGAGAGAGTAAGTTTGTTGCGGTTGAGCTTATGCAAGATGCATTTAACTATCTTCAAAAAAACAAAGAGCTACATAAAGCAGATAATTTAGAGGCTGTTTTGGCAGATGTAAATCTTTATAGCCCAATAGGCGAATTTGATATAATTGTTGCAAATCCCCCATATCTAACGCAGAGGGATATGGAGGAGATATCAAAAGAAGTATCAGCAGAGCCTGAGGCGGCGCTCTTTGGAGGAGTGGACGGACTTTCCTTCTATCGCAGTATTGCAAAACGCTATAAAGAATATATAAAAGATGGCGGCAGAATTGCATTTGAGATTGGGATTTCGATGGAGGGGGATGTTTCGGATATCCTTTTAACCGAAGGGTATACTGAGCTGTCCTATATATCGGACATAAACGGCATAATACGGGTCGTTCACGCTAAAAAGAGTTGAAACAAACATTTGTTTGTTGTATAATATTATCAGTAATAGATAAAGGCGATTTGGTATCGCAAAAGAGATAGAAAACTATTTTCGGAGGATTAAAATGGATAAAAGTAAAGCACTTGAAACGGCACTTGCCCAGATAGAAAAGCAGTTTGGTAAGGGCGCTGTTATGAAGCTCGGGCAAGATAGCATACTTAATGTTGAAGCTATAAAAACAGGCTCATTAGCTCTCGATACAGCACTTGGAATAGGCGGCGTGCCAAGGGGGCGAATAGTTGAGATATATGGTCCTGAATCGAGCGGTAAAACAACCGTTGCTCTCCATATAATTGCCGAGGCGCAGAAAGCTGGCGGTGAGGTTGCCTTTATAGATGTTGAGCATGCGCTCGACCCTGTTTATGCTCAAAATTTGGGTGTTAATATCGATAGTATGCTTGTCTCGCAGCCGGATACCGGTGAGCAGGCACTTGAAATAACCGAAGCGCTTGTTCGAAGCGGTGCGCTTGATGTTATAGTTATCGACTCTGTTGCCGCAATGGTGCCAAAAGCTGAGATTGAGGGTCTTATGGGAGATAGCCATGTTGGTCTTCAAGCAAGACTTATGTCTCAAGCGCTCCGTAAGCTTACGGGTGTTATCTCAAAGGGGAATACCGTCTGCATATTTATAAATCAGCTTCGTGAGAAGGTTGGCGTTATCTATGGTAGCCCTGAGGTAACTCCAGGTGGACGTGCCTTAAAATTCTATGCATCTGTTCGTATTGATATCAGAAGAATTGAGGCAATAAAGCAGGGCACTGATATTATCGGTAATAAAACGAGATGCAAAGTTGTTAAAAATAAAGTAGCGCCTCCATTTAAAGAGGCTATTTTTGATATAATGTATGGTACTGGTATAAGCAAAGAGGGCGAAGTTTTGGATTTCGCCGTAAACAAAGGTATTATCGAGCGAAGTGGTGCTTGGTTTAGCTTTGGCGAGCGCCGACTCGGACAAGGGCGCGATAACGTTAAAGAGCTTATCAAAAATGATGAAGAGCTATTTAACACCCTTATGAACGAAATTTTAAACAGCAAAGAGCCCGAGGCTGAGGTAGCTGTTAAAAAGAGTCCGAAAAAGGCGGCGATAGGTGCTGATAAAAAAGTTTCTGTTGAAGTGAGCGTTGAGGACGGCGACGAGGTATAAAAACTTGGTAGAGATAAATAGGATTGAAAAGACCAAAAAAGGATTCTATGCCCTCTTTTCAAAAGAGGGTTTTCTCTTTTCTGTCGATGATGAAACTTTAGTTTCAAAAGGGATAAAAGTCGGCAGCCTATTTGATGAAAATGAAATTTCTGATATAATGGAGACGAGAGAGTGGCGAGCTTGCTTTGGAAGTGCCTTGAACTACCTCTCATTTAAAAGCCAATCTGCGAAAACGCTATATGATAAACTTGTGAAAAAATATAGCAAAGAAGTCTGCGCAGAGGTTATCTCAAAGCTTATAGAAGAGCGGCTGCTCGATGATAGAGAGTATGCTAAAAATCTTGTTGAATACTATGTCCAAAAAGGTTTTGGTAAAAAGCGAATCGAGAGTGAGCTTTATAAAAAAGGCGTTTCGAGAGATATTTCAAAAGAGGTTTTATCGGATACCGAGATAGATGAAAAAGATGCTATCAGAGAGCTTTTAGAGCGAAAATACAAAGCAAAACTGACAGAAAAAAATGGCAGAGCAAAAGTTTTTGCCGCTCTTGCAAGAGCTGGTTATTCTTACAGCGAAATAAATAGCGTGCTTATGGAGAATTTTGATGATTAATGTTTTAGTGGTAGGGCTCGGATGTCCTAAAAATACCGTCGATACCGAAATAATGATAAACAAACTGCGTCCACCGACGTTCGCGCTAACCTATGAAGAGGAGCTTGCCGATGTTGTCCTTATAAATACCTGTGGGTTTATCGAGTCTGCAAGGGTTGAGGCGATTGAAAATATCCTCTATTATTTAGAGCAAAAAAAGACTACCTCGATAAAAGCCGTAGTCGTGACAGGGTGCGTAGCTCAAAGATATAAAGAAGAGCTTCTTCGCGATATCCCAGAAATAACGGCGATAGTCGGTCTCACCCATCAAGGGGATATTGCAGATATAATTGAAGATGCATATTATGGAATTTCAAGGGTTGAGGTATCAGATTTTGATAGAAATATAAATTCTGGGGATAGGGTTATAACAACCCTGCCGCATGTTGCATATCTTAAAATTGCCGACGGATGCGATAATAGATGTTCCTACTGCGCTATTCCGCTTATTCGAGGTGGCTTTATAAGTCGCGATTTAGAGGATTTGGTTTTAGAAGCGAAAAAGCTTGTATCAGAGGGTGTTTCTGAGCTTGTTTTAATCTCTCAGGATAGCACGAGGTTTGGTGAGGACACAACAGGGAAACCTCTTCTCCCAGAGCTTATGAAGAGATTATCAGAGATAGAAGGGCTTGTCTGGATAAGGGTTATGTACCTTTATCCTGAGAGGATTTCAGATGAAATAATAAAGGCGATGAAAGAGACGCCAAAGGTGCTCCCGTATTTTGAGATGCCTATTCAGCATGGAAGCAAAAAGGTGCTTAATGCTATGAACCGAAAGATGGGCGGTGAGGAGCTACTTCAAATTATCGGAAAAATCAAGAGCGAAATACCAAATGCAGAGCTTCGCTCAACAATAATGGTCGGCTTTCCCGGAGAAACGAAAGAGGACTTTGACTATCTTTTAGAGTTTTTAAAGAGGGCGAGATTTTCAAAAGTTGGCTGCTTTGCCTTCTCACCTGAAGAGGGTACGAAAGCGGCTTTGATGGATAATCAGCTCTCTGATGAGATAAAAGATGAGCGATATAATAAGGTTATGGAGCTCTCAAGTCTTATAACAAAAGAAGAGAGGCTAAAGAGGATTGGCACCGAATGCCAAGCAGTTGTTGAATACCAAACTGAGGATAGCTATATCCTAAGGCCAACTTTTGAAGCACCTGAGATAGATTATGATTTGTTTGTCAAGACCGATAGGGTTTTAAATGAGGGTCAATTTGTGAAAGTTAAAATAACAAAACTGCTCGAAACAATGGATTTTGAAGGCGAGCTGTGCGAGGTATAATATGAATTTAGCGAATAAACTAACGGTTGTGCGGATAATATTAATTCCATTTTTTCTGCTTTTCTTCTTTATGGAGTTTTATTTAGCAGCGCTAATTATCTACTGTGTTGCCGCGATAACTGACGCTATTGATGGCAAAATCGCAAGGAGCAGAAATTTAATAACCGATTTTGGCAAGTTTCTAGACCCGCTTGCAGATAAAATCCTTGTTATGTCAGCGCTTATAGCTATCATGGACAGGTTTGATATCTCGGCAGTTGCGGTTATAATAATTCTTGCGCGCGAATTTGTTGTGACTTCGGTAAGACTGCTCGCTTCCCACCAAAATGTTGTGATAGCGGCTGATAATTTCGGCAAAATAAAAACAGTTATGCAGCTTGTTTTCACTATATTTATGCTTGCTGTTGCAACTCTTGTTGATTTTGGGGTAGAAATAGTACCGCCGTATATTTTAAGAGTGGTGGCGACAGTTGGCCTTTGGTCGGTAGTTTTAATAACGCTTATTTCAGGATTCAACTATATTATAAAGCACAAAGATTTGATATCGCACGATAAGTGAGTTGCATTTTTGAAAGTTTTGTGTATAATAAAGATATAAAGCTATGATCGAGAAGAGTATGCTAATTTTGGATACAAAGAGAGGGAGGATAGGTGAGAGCCTCCTTATCCCGATTATCAGAAGTGCGCTCGTGAGCTGTTTTTTTGAAATGTAGGAAAAACCGTATCCTCTGCGTTAAAGAGGTTTGAGATAAAAATCGAAGTGGAACCGCGCTTATGCGCCTTCGGCCGTTTGGCCGAGGGCGTTTTTTAATTTTAGGAGGTTATTTTGAAGATAGCAAAAGATTTTAAAGCGATAAAACTGCGAGATCCAGCGGCAGGAGGTTTTTTCACAACACTTCTG
>CAYJGN010000017.1:0-30955 GCA_964369635.1 uncultured Oscillospiraceae bacterium | reverse complement strand
GATTTCACGCTATTGCTTTTTATAGATTAGCTCATTTTTTCTGGAGGATAAAACTGCGTTTTATAGCAAGGTTTATTTCAAGCTTTGCAAAGATGATAACGGCAATAGATATCCACCCAGGCGCTCAAATTGATGGAGGACTATTTATAGACCACGGTACAGGTCTTGTTATAGGCGAAACGGCGCAGATAGGCAAAAACTGCACTCTATATCAAGGGGTAACCCTCGGTGGGACGGGGAAAGATAAAGGTAAGCGCCACCCGACCCTTGAAGATGATGTTTTAGTTGGTGCTGGGGCGAAGATACTAGGGCCATTTACCGTTGGGAGAGGTAGTAAGATAGCTGCAAACGCAGTGTTGCTGCAAGAAATCCCGCCGTACTCGACCGCTGTTGGAGTGCCTGCGAGGGTTGTAAAACAGGCGGTGTTTAAAGGGGAGGATATCCTCGATATGGTGCATATACCAGACCCTGTCGCGCAGGAGATTTGCATGCTTCGTGGCGAGATAGAAAGACTGAAAAATAAGATAAAAAAACTCGAGGGAGATAAAAATGAAGATTTATAATACGCAGACAAGAACAAAAGAAGAACTTAAAACTATAAAGGAGGGAGCTGTTGGCATCTATGCCTGCGGCCCCACCGTCTATAATTATATACATATAGGGAATGCGCGTCCTATCTGTGTTTTCGATATTTTGCTCCGCTTTTTTTATTATATCGTGTATGATGTTACATTTTTGCAAAACTTAAACGACGTTGACGATAAGATAATTAAAAAGGCAAACGAAGAGGGAACAACCTCAAAAGAGGTTGCCGAGAGGTTTATTTCAGAATATAAAACCGATGCGCAGGGTCTCTCAGTCCTTCCAGCGCACCATCATCCAAAAGCTACTGAATATATTGGGAATATGATAGATATTATAAATACCCTGATAGAAAAAGGCCATGCTTATGTGAGCGAGGGAGATGTTTATTTTAGGACAAAAAGCTTTAAAGATTATGGTAAACTATCAGGTCAGCCACTTGAAGAGCTTGAGGCAGGTGCTCGAATAGATATAGATGATATAAAAGAAAACCCGATGGATTTCGCTCTATGGAAAAAAGCAAAACCAGGTGAACCGCATTGGGAGTCCCCCTATTCACAGGGCAGACCCGGCTGGCATATCGAGTGTAGTGCTATGAGCCGCGAATATCTTGGGACAACTGTTGATATCCATTGCGGTGGTCAAGATTTAATCTTCCCGCACCACGAGAACGAAATTGCACAGAGCGAGTGCGCAAATGGAGCAGCGTTTGCAAACTACTGGATGCATAATGGGTATATAAACGTTGATAACAAAAAGATGAGCAAAAGCCTAAATAATTTCTTTACCGTTCGCGAAATATCAGAGGTTTATGGCTACGAGCCTATCCGCTATATGATGGTTTCGGCTCATTATCGCAGCCCAATTAACTATAGCACCGAGATAATTGAGCAGTGCAAACAGAGCCTTGCTCGCCTTTATAACTGCAGCGAGAATCTTGATTTTGCAATAGAAAATGGGGCGAGTGGAGAGGTTTCAAAAACTGTTTTGGAAATGGTAGAAGCGGTTAAGTCGAAGTTTATTGAAGCGCTATCCGATGATTTCAATACGGCAGACGGTCTCTCGCATATATTTGATTTTGTCCGCACAATAAACAGCTATATTGCAGAAAACAGCTATACAAAAGAAGAGCTTGAAACATTAAAAGAGAGATTTTTAGAGCTTTGCAATATCTTAGGCCTTCTATGCAAAGCAGAAGAGAAAAGCCTTGATGCAGAGGTCGAAGAGCTAATCGAGAAAAGACAGGCGGCAAGAGCTGCAAAGGACTTTAAAACAGCAGATGAGATACGCGATAAACTAAAAGATATGGGAATCATCCTTGAAGATACCCCGATGGGGATAAAATGGAAAAGGGGATAGAGCAATTAGCTATAAAAGAGATTAAGCATATTGAAAAACAATTAAAATCAAGCAAATAAAAAAATTAAAAGAAGAGATGCGCATAATACGCATCTCTTCTTCTTTAAATATCTTAATTTTAAAAACTTAATCCTATCCCTTTAAGATAATCATCATATCCCGGTGGAAGGTATTCATTTTGGGAATCCCAAATTGTACCATACTCACGAAGCCCGAATACAGCATCAAAGCTCTCGGTCTCGTTTTGGTGTTCTTCAGAGAGAAAGATGAAACCATAATCGAGGTATGCGGAGTATCCAAAAAAGTCATCTTCTGTCAGTAGTTCGCCAAAAGAAAAGGCATAGTCGTCTAAAATCGGTGTGAAATAATCATCATAGAGGTCGATATAATATGTTGCGATAGGTGAGCTATCTTCAGAAATCTCTAAATAAAGCTCAAAGTAATCTTGCGTACCATCATTCCCAACATACCCATAGATATCATAACTTCCATTTAAGTCGTTAGGGCCTTCGTAGTTCATAATATCCATATAACCATACCAAACTGAATCAAGTTCAATAGATTTCGTGGATGTATTGAAACCACCATCATCCTCATTGTCAGAGGTATCATCTGACTCAGTTTTAACGTCCGGTGGGGTTTCAACCATATTTTCATAGTCACCACCGAAAATGTCATACAAAGTGGCTTCATCAAAAATCTGTTCGACAAGGAGGCTTTCTTCTGCCATAATCTCTTCCCAACGCAGGCTATCTTCGATAACAAAAACTATCTCACTGCCATCTTCATGTGGATTTGATATAGTTAAAGTTTCGTTCTCATCAGAAAAGCTAAATGTCGAGTTGTTTTCGCTATCCGTCGGGTCGATAAGCAGATTTTCCTTTAGGTCGATTTCATATTTAATAATTCCCTCACCTGCAAACGAGAAGGTTGCAGTGTTGCCCTCTATTTTAATATAAGACTCATGCAGCTCAAACTGAGAAAGATCTGCATAATTATAATCAAACCCTGCTGCCTCTGAGGAGATAAAAGATACATTATATCTACCGTCATAGATATTGCTGCCACATGCAAAAAGCGAAAATGCAAGTGCGAGGGTTAGGAAAACTACCGATATTTTCTTCATAATATGCTATCCTTTCTTAAATTAATATAGCGACAAACGTTGTAGCGAATTAATAGCTACCGCCGCCTCTGCCACCTCGGCTGCTACCACCACCGCCACTGCTACTGCTGCTGCTGTTGTTCTTTGGCTTCGCTGTTCTTGTAACGGTATCGTATAGGAAATTATCATAGCTTTGGGTTAGGTTAAATGTCTCTTCGCGAAGATAGCTACTTGCTTCTTCTTTTTTGCGGGCTGTATTCATAGCGGATTTCATAACCCCGGTAACGATAAATGCTATGATTATTCCGATAGCAATACCTATAGCAATCGCTGGAATCCAATCTTCAAATGTGGTTGGAGGGCCTGAATATGTAACACCGCTATCTGCGGCTTCAACAAATATTTCGATAAGATTTAAGTATTCATAAAACCCTTCATAAAATTCTCCGTCTTGAAAATATGGGACAACGGTATCATCAATAGTATCGAGTGCTTCATCGGTAATAACTGTCTGCCCATATCCAAATCCAATAGTGAAATACTCTCGAAGCTCAACATCTTGCCCGAAAACAACCCCCTCGAAATCGCTATCCATATATGGATTTTCCTCGAGATATTCTTCAAGTGTACCTTGAGGATATGAGTAGTAATCGTCGGTTATAAGAATAACCGAGAAGTCGAGTTCATCATAAATTTCTTCAAGCTTATTTATAAGCGACTGCTCTTCCATCTCGGTGAATAGGTCGGCATTATCGGCAAGGACCGGATTGCTGCCAGCGCTCACAGTTAAGAGGGAAAAAAGCAAAGTTGCTGCAATTAAACAGATAATTTTTTTCATAATACCCCTCCTTTAAGATAAAATCCAATTAACTATAAAAGTTGCGGGGATAGCAGAAGCTACCGCTATTCCGAGTCTGTAAAGCCAGAGCTTTGCCTTGTCGATAGGCAGTTTTCCAGCAACCCGTCCCGTCTGTCCGTTTATAGCAAACTGATAGATCGTATCGTTATATTTTGTGTTAAGCATCCAAACTGGGAGGAGAGCATATTTAATATCATCACCATGCATATCAATAATTGAATTGCTCTTTGTAACAGTTGTGTAGCCGGTAACAGTTTTCCTAAAGGTATCTTCAACTGATTTCTCAACCCGCTCAGATGCCCTCTCGCCGCTCTCAACAACGCTTACATCGAATTTATCGGCAAAATACCCAGCCATATACATCGGCTGGAAATCATAAAGCTCGTCATACTCATACGGCTCAATTCCGTCCATATACTCATCATCCATTTTAGTTGAGGCATCTACTGGGATTTTATCAAATGAGATAGACCCTGAGCGCAATATGTTGAAATGCTCTGTTCTTGTGTAGTCATAGTTGCTATCGCTCCAGCGATGGACCTTTGTCGCCTTGAAGTTTACAGTGCCGCTACCAGTACAGCTAAACATCCAAAAGGGAACATAAAGGCCGCTTATCTTGGATAGCTTGTTCTGATCTTTAAATGCAGAAGGAAGCAGAGGCTTGTTTTTATAAAACTCTTTTAGCAACGACAAAGCCTTATCTTTATCAAGTTTGAATGGAATAACAAGGTCTGGGGTCACCATGCCGCTAATATTTTCAGTCATAACAACAGGGTTTCCGCAGTACATGCATTCAGTAGCGACGGTGTTACCGTCTGAAACGACCTGCGCTGCACATGAGGTGCAAGAAAAACCGGGTGAATTTTCTGATGCCTCTTTTGGGCGAACAAAACCTTCGATATTCCAGTCGATATTACGCCTTGACTGCTCTTCTCCATCTGCCGTTTCATTTTGTGGTTCTGCTGGCTTGAAAAGATCTTGCGAAAACTCACTGTCACAAGAATCACAGACAAGTTTTTGCTTTTGCGAACTAAAAGCGAGCGGTGCTCCGCAATTCGGGCACTGGTATTTTAACATTTCATCCATAATACTCCCCCTTAAATTATTAGTTTTATAATAACGACAACAATGATAAAAGTAAATGTGCTGATTGGCACATTTAACTTAGGATAGAACTTTTGTTGCTTAAAAATGCTTATGCTAATTAAGATATGTTAGCTTATTTGATTAATTATATCATAAAAAAATACTATTTTATATAGACTGCAAAAAAAATCCAACCTTTCGGCTGAATTTTTTTGTTTATCGCGTTATTCTTCTGTTGAGACTTTATTCTCTTCAGAGAAGCGTTTTATCTTTTGGGTTGTAGTTTTATCAAATTCTTTATCGCGTATTACAAAATCTCTAATAGATTTGTAGTTTGGCAGTTTTGAATTGATATTTTTTATAAGGTCAGAGACAACCTTTTTAGCCTCTTCCGCAATAGCGTGAGGGTCGAAAACACCATCTTTTTCAAGCTTTGATTGAATATTCTCATCATCAATAATAATCTGCGCGAAAATCTTTGTATCGCCGCCTACATTCTCGGTACCAAGGACTAACGACTCACGAACAAATGGGCTCTGATTAATATAGTACTCAAGCTCTTCGGGATAGATGTTTTTGCCGGTTTTAGTTACGATAACATTCTTAATTCGTCCAACTATTTTATAATAACCCTTTGATGAGAGGGTGCCAAGATCACCTGTTTTAAAATATCCATCTTCAAAGACGGCGTCAGTTGCTTCTTTGTCGTTATAATACCCTTGCATAACAATAGGGCCTTTAATGGCGATTTCTCCAACTCCGAGTTCGTTTTTATTTAGAAGCTTAATCGAAACACCAGGTAGCGGCTGACCGACTGAATCTTTAGTTATATGAGCATCGTTATTTCCAATAGCGAGCGGTGAAGTTTCTGTTAGTCCATAACCGAGATAGAGCTTAAAGCCGAAATCGTGGTAATCCTTGACTATATCAGGAGACATAGCAGCGGCACCGACGAATATCTTTCTTATCTTACCGCCAAAATTCTGGTGGATTTCATCAAATACTTGACGTCTAACATGAGCAAGTCCGATAAAATCTGCAACTGTTGAAATAGTCTTGCCTGCGGCAACGGTTGCGGTTCCCCGTTTTTTAGCTGCAATTTTCTTCATAATCTTTGCATGAACATTCTCAAGTAGCAAAGGAACTGTTACCATAACGGTAGGGGCGTATTCCTTAAAATCATTTGCAAGGGTGCGAAGGCCACCTGAAAAACAGATAGATGCGCCAGAGTAAATCATTGCAAGAAAACCAAGAGAGCATTCATAGGTATGATGGAGCGGAAGGATTGAAATTGCTTTATCATCATCTCGTATCTCAACAGTGCCAATAGTTGCCATAATATCATAGCAGATATTATAGTGGGATAAAACAACCCCTTTCATAACCCCTGTCGTGCCTGAAGTATAAACTATAGCCGCGATATCATCTCTTTTTCTCTTTGTTTCAAGATAGCGGTTATCGCTGTTCTCGATAAGCGTTGTGCCGTTATTTAAAAGGACATCGTATGAGAGTATTTCGCCCGAGCTATCTTTTTTATCCATATCTATAAATGTTACCGCTGGGAATTTTGAGAATATCGCATCAATCTTTTCGCTATATCTTCCGCTGTATATCAAAACTTTTGCGCCAGATGATGTTAAGATATTTTCAATATCGCCAGTTTGCAAGTCCTTATCAATAGGTACTGCAAGTCCGACAAAACAAGTTGCCGCAAGATAGCTTGTAGCCCATTCGAAGCGATTTTCACCCATAACTGCTATAGGAGCATCCGAAAATCCCTTTTCGATAAGCGCTGCAGAAAGCGCCGCTACCCTGTTAAAAAGCTCTTTATAGCTTACGGGGTAGATGCTCTTTTGCTCATCCTTTAGGTAAAAAGCTGGGTTTTCACCATATTTTGCCGCTGAGTTTAAGAGAAGCTCTGTAATGCTATTAATTTCATCAACTTCATATAATCCAAGTTTCATAATCATCCTCCAATTTACGTATACATTACATCTTTTTAAGCAATTAGTCAATTAGTATAATAGATAAAATGTTGACAATTTTGTGTAGTTAGTGTATAATATTTACAACTTATTGAGAGTGGTGGAGGGTTCAGGCCCTGTGAAGCCCGGCAACCTACCCATATAGGGTGTGGTGCTAATTCCTGCGGATTTATCCGAGAGATGAGTAGTTACCACCTTTCGGAGTTGAAAGGTGTTTTTGTTTGCATAAAAAAGTTTGTAAGACTTTAAACTATGCATTTTGAGACTAAACTCCTTTTATAAGGTTTTGTGTTATTATTTTGTGCAAGGAGAAGAAAATTATGAGAAATTATTTATTTACAAGTGAGTCGGTAACTGAGGGGCATCCAGATAAAGTATGCGATATTATTTCAGATAGCATACTCGATGCGATACTATCGGTCGACAAAAATGCGAGAGTTGCCTGCGAAACAACCGTTACAACAGGACATATCGCTATAATGGGTGAGATAACAACAACTGCAAATATAGATTTTGCATCTATTGCAAGAGATGCTGTAAAAGGCATTGGATATACAAGAGCGAAGTATGGCTTTGATGGCGATACCTGCTCTGTTATGGTGCTTCTTGATAAGCAGTCTCCAGATATTGCTATGGGCGTTGATAAGAGCGTTGAAGCAAAAGACGGGGAAGATGATGGATATAATCTCGGTGCTGGAGATCAGGGAATGATGTTTGGATATGCTTGCGATGAAACAGCTGAGCTTATGCCACTTCCGATTTCTCTATCTCACAAGCTTGCAAAGAGATTATCTCAGGTGCGCAAGGAAAAAATAGTTCCTTATCTGCGTCCAGATGGTAAAACACAAGTTTCGGTTAAATATAAAGATGATAAACCGGCATATGTCGATACTGTTGTCGTATCATCTCAGCATAGCCCTGCTGTTTCGATAGAGCAGATTCGAGAAGATATAGAGAAATATGTTATCCGTGAAATCGTGCCAGCGGACTTAATTGATGAGAAGACTAAGATATTTATTAACCCAACAGGCAGATTTGTTATAGGTGGGCCTATGGGTGACTCAGGTCTTACTGGTCGTAAGATAATAGTTGATACATACGGCGGCATGGGCAGACATGGCGGTGGTGCTTTCTCGGGAAAAGACCCGACTAAAGTTGACAGAAGTGGTGCTTATGCAGCAAGATATATTGCGAAAAATATAGTTGCGGCAGGACTTGCAAAACGCTGCGAAGTTCAGATTGCCTATGCAATAGGCGTTGCGAAACCTGTTTCTGTTATGGTTGAAACTTTCGGAACATCAATTTATCCTGAAAAGAGCATAGAAACTGCTGTACAAAGACTGTTTGATCTGCGTCCATCAGCTATAATAAAAGATCTTGGTCTTCGCAGTCCTATCTATAAAAATCTTGCGGCTTATGGTCATATGGGAAGAGAAGAGCTCGGCGTTTTGTGGGAGAGAACTGATAAAGCGGACAAGCTTCGCGAAGAAGTGCTTAAAATAGATGAAGACAACAGATAGCGTTTTATCGCTGCTTTTAGATGCGCAAGACTATCTATCGGGCCAGCAGATTGCAGATGAGCTTGATATATCGAGAAATGCCGTCTGGAAAGCGGTGAGCAAACTAATTGAGAGCGGATTTAAAATCGAGTCGAAGACTAAAGTCGGATATAGACTCCAAAAAAACGGAGCACCACTAACAAAAGAGATAATTGTGCCTAAAATTCCAAAAGGCTATGATATACAAATCTTTGAAACTATCGGCTCAACGAACTCCTATTTAAAGGAAATTGCGGCGAATGGTGCAGCTGATAAAACCATCTGCATAGCAACAGAGCAGACAGCCGGCAGAGGCAGAATGGGCAGAAGCTTTCTCTCGCCAAAGAATACAGGGCTTTATATAAGCTTTCTCTACCGGCCGGATTTTACGACAGTAGATGCAACCCTTCTGACAACTGCAGCGGCAGTTGCTTTTGCGCGTGCTATAAAATCTGTCTGCAAAAAAGATGTTATGATAAAATGGATAAACGATATTTATCTTGACGGAAAAAAAGTCTGTGGAATTTTAACTGAAGCTGTTAGTGATATCGAGAGCGGCAGAGTTCAGAGCGTTATTATAGGTGGTGGAATTAATATAGCACCTCCAAAAGAAGGTTTTGGTGAGCTTTCAAATATAGCGACATCGCTATTTGAAAGAGCGGAAGAATGCGACAAAAATGCCCTTGCAACTGCTCTAATAAATGAGATGGACAGAGTTGTTTTTGATGTTCAAAACCCAGATATAATAAAATATTACCGAGAAAAAAGCCTTGTTATAGGTAAAGAGATAACGGTTATTGGACATAAAGAAATTAAAAGTGCGATAGCTGTTGATATTGATGATAGCGGACATCTTATTGTCGAAAAAGACGATAAAAGATATGAGCTTCAATATGGTGAAATATCAATACGCGCAGATTTTAACTGATTTTTTAACACGGGGGATTATCCTTCGTGTTTTTTATTGTCTATAAAAGATATTGTGGTATAATATAAAGAAAAAATCAGGAGGAGATTATGCTAATAGACATCACCTACAAAATAGATGCTAAAGAGACTAAAAACTTTACTTCACAAACAGGTCTTGCGCCGATTGGGCATCTTGGAACCCATTTCGATATAATGGATAAAAGTTTTCCGCTTGAGTACACCGAGAGGGGTGGAGTTGTTTTTGATGTATCTGACATTCGGGATAGAGATATCGAGATTTCTGATATAGATTTAGAAAAGGTGCAAAAATATAGCTTTGTTGCGATTTGTTCGGGATTTATCGAAGAAGTTTCATATAATGAGCCACGCTATTTTAAAGAACATCCACAGCTCTCAAATGAGCTGATTGATGCTTTGATAGATAGAGGTGCGTCTATTATAGGGATTGATTTTGCAGGGGTGCGACGTGGGAGCGAGCATTCGTCTGCGGATAAATACTGCGCAGATAGAGGAGTTTTTATCGTTGAAAACCTCTGCAATTTAAAAGCGGTGATAGAGCAAAATAGAGAGTTTACAGTTGCAACTTATCCTATGAATTTTGTTGGGTTTACAGGAGTTCCTTGCAGGGTTGTTGCAAAGTTTTAAATTGATAATAATTTTACAGAAAAAAGCAATCTCACCTAAAATCAAAGGATGAATAGAAACAGGCTGTTTTTATTTGGTATGAGAAGGTTTTATAGGGTGGGTTTGGCCCGCCGCCAAAAGTCGAGCTTTGCTCGACTTTTTCTTTTGCATCGCAAAAGACCCCGCTCTGCAGAGCGGGGGGCGGCGGCAGCGGCAGCAGGTGCGGCGGCGTGCGCAATAGCGAACAGTAGATAGGTATGTGTGAACAGAGGCAAAGGGCAGAGAGTAAAAACCGAAAGTCAGATAAAAATAACAGCAAAACTCAGATAAACAAAAAGCTAAACAAGCAAAAGAATAACCTGAGAAACGACAAACTAAAAAACAAAAAAAATTAACCAGTTAAATCAGCATGCCGATAAACTTTATTTTGCACCTCTCCCTCATATATCTCGATAAGAGTTGAGACAGTTACAAACTCAAACCCTTTTGCTTGCAGCAGCGGTAAAAAATGCTCAAGCGCATTAACGGTACTCTCAAATCTATCGTGCAAAACTATTATATCGCCGCCATTTGCATTCTCTAAAATATGCGAAACAATATAGTCTGCATCATTTGTGTTCCAATCCTCTGGGTCTAAGTTCCAAAGGATAAAAGGACGGTTATAATCGAGAGGGTCGTCATCGCTATAAGCGCCAAAAGGCGGGCGGACAAGCAGGGGCGCTTCGCCTGTTATCTCTTCTATCTTCTCATCGGTGCACAGTAGCTGCTCTTTGGCGGTTTCGAAATTCATATCATTAAAACTTAGATGATCTTCGGTGTGGTTTCCAATTTCATGTCCCTCTTGATATGCCTTTAAAATAATGTCGCCTGTCTTATCGTTTATCTCAAGCCCTAAGATGAAAAAGGTGGCCTTCGCATCGTTTTCAGCTAAAATATCGAGTATTTGAGGGGTATAGACAGGGTTTGGACCATCGTCGAAGGTTATGGCTATGTATTTTGTTTCGGTAGCCGTATAGGTTAAATCAATCTCTGATGCTATATTCGAGGGTGGCAGAAAAACTTTAATTTCGCCATTACAACCATATAAAAACAAAACAAAGAATAAAACTACTATTTTTCTTTTCATATACACCACTTTCTTTTGAAAAACATATTATAAGTTACGACTGTAAAGAAAAAATGCTATTGCAGTGGAAATATTATAGGAGTGGTAGTATGAGCGTTTTATATATCTCTCTTGCGGCGGTTTTCATACTCGGTATAATCTACCTTGTGGCTGCACTTACCGAGAGCGAGCAGAGCTATAATACCGTTATGGTAGTGAGATTTGATGATGGGGCTTTGGGGGTTGATATAGAGGTTGAAAATTTAAGGCGCACTATCTATGAGGGACGATATTACAAGAAAAATCATCTGATAGTTATATCTGATAATATAGCAGATAGCGAGCTTTTAGAGATAAAAAAATATGAGGATACCGAGCGGATTTTTATAGCAAACGAAAACGCGGCTTATACCCTTGCAGAAAAGTTATTAAAATAACGGCAAATCGGTTGCAAATTTTTATATTTTTAATTAAAATAGATTTATATCTAAAGATTATTATTAAGGAATAGAAAATATGCAACAAAGGGAAGTTTTGGTAGGGGTTGTTGAAGAGGTGAAGTTTCAAAACCCCGACAGCGGCTTCGGTGTTATAATTATAGCGACGGAGAATGAATTACATACGGTAGTCGGCAACCTAAGTCTCGTCTGTGAGGGTGAGAGGATAGAGGTTGTCGGCGAGTTTGTTGTGCACCCTTCTTTTGGAGTGCAGTTTCGTTGCGAGAGCTATAAAACAACTATGCCAAAAAATGCAAACGATATCTACGCATACCTCGCAAGTGGAGTTGTCAAGGGGATAGGCCCTGCAACTGCTATGAGGATAGTTGAAAAATATGGGGACAAATCGCTTGAAGTAGCTGTAAACGAGCCTCTAAAGCTCTCAAAGATAAAGGGGATAACCAAAGAGAAGGCATATTTCATTTCGGACAGGCTTCGCGAGTGCCACACCCTTCAGCATCTAAGCGCTAATTTAAGTGATTTAGGGATAGATATTGAAGTTGCAAAAAAGGCATATGCGGCTTTTGGAGATGAGGCGCTTGCGATTATAGAGAGAAACCCTTATATCCTCTGCACTGGGTATTTCGGGGTGGATTTCTATGTTGCCGATGAGATGAGCCGAAATTTAGAGATAGATTTGCGGGACGAAACGAGGTGTAAGGCAGGTCTTGCATATATTTTAGAGCGAAACTGCGATGCGGGACATAGCTGTCTACCAAGTGAAAAACTTCTTGATATGGCTGAGGGGATGCTCCAGGTATCAAAGGGTTATCTATATGAAATACTAACAAGTTCGATTGAAAATGAAGAGCTTCGTGTTTTTTTGGGCGATAGAGATAGATATATATTTCTGCCGCACTTATATAGCGCACAAGAGACTATTGCGACAAGGCTCGCCATACTCAAAACATATTTCCCAAATCCTATGATAAATGAAAAAAAGCGGATTGAAAAGCTGCAAAAAAGGCTTTCGATTTCATACCATCAAAAGCAGAGTGAGGCTATAATTATGTCTCTCTGGGCAGGGATTATGATACTCACAGGTGGCCCTGGAACTGGTAAAACAACGACGGTAAATGGAATTATAAGCATCCTTGAAGAAGAGGGATATAAAGTTTCTCTAACAGCGCCGACAGGTAGGGCGGCAAAGCGGATGACCGAGCTTACTGGAAGGGAAGCGAAAACTATTCATCGTCTGCTTGAGGTGGATTTCGCAAATGGAAAAAGTTGTAAATTTTTAAAAAATGAAAAAAATCCGATAAAAGCGGATGTTGTTATAGTTGATGAGATATCGATGGTTGATACCGAGCTCTTTGAAGCTCTTTTAGTAGCAATGCCGCTCTCATGTAGGCTTATTTTAGTTGGGGATAGTGATCAGCTGCCATCAGTTGGGACCGGCAATATACTGCAGGATTTAATCCTCTGCGATAGCTTTCCCTATGTTGAACTCACCGAGATATTTAGGCAGAGTGCCGATAGTCTAATAGTTACGAATGCGCATGCGATTATAAATGAGGAGGAGCCAAAACTCGATAGAACAGACTCAGACTTTTTCTTTTTGCAGGGCGGAGCGGACCCTGAAAAGCTCATCTGTGACCTTGCCCGAGAAAGACTGCCAAAGAGCTATAAGCTCGATCCATTTTATGATATTCAGGTGCTATCTCCAATTAAAAAGGGAGTGCTTGGAGTTGAAAATCTAAACAGGGTGCTTCAGCAGGCGCTAAATCCAAAAGACCCAGATAAAAATGAGTGCACTGTAAATGGCGTTACCTATCGCGAGGGAGATAAGGTAATGCAGGTGAAAAACGACTATGAGCTTGAATATTCAAAAGGCACCGAGGAGGGAAAAGGTGTTTTCAATGGCGATATAGGAGTTATAAAGCTTATACGAAATGAGACGAAAACAGCAATAGTCGATTTTGATGGTAGGATTTATATCTATCCATGGAATAATCTATCGTTGCTTGAGCTCGGCTATGCTATAACGGTGCATAAAAGTCAGGGAAGCGAATTTTCAGCAGTCCTTTTAATCTCGCCTGGGGGTAACAGTAGGATGCAGTACAAAAACCTCTACTATACGGCGATAACAAGAGCGCGAAGACTTCTTGTATGCGTTGGTAGTCGGGAGAATTTTTTAAAGGCGGTTAAAAATGAGAGGGTGACACTTCGGTATACGATGCTTCGGGCGATGGTTGCAAAGGAGCTTTCAAATGAATAGATTTATAAAGTCTATTTATCCAAATCTTTGTATCTTCTGCGGTGAGAGCTTGCAGGGGGACTTTTGCGAGAGCTGTTTTTCAAAATTTGCGGCAAAACCTTTATCGGATGAATTTATCACGGCGGCACTTCGGTATGAAGATGAGGTTAAGAATGCTATTTGGCGCTTTAAGTTTCGGGAAAACTTCTTTGCAGCGCGTCAGCTATCAGAGTATATGAAAATTGCCGTTTTAGATAAATTTTGCGATGTTGAGATTGATTTTGTAAGCTATGTTCCTCAAACTAAGAAAAAAGAGCGCCGGCGCGGGTATAATCACGGAGAAATTTTAGCAAAAGCGGTAGCTGATAAATTATCAGTTGAATGCAAGCCAGCGCTTATAAAGGTTCTTGAAACAAAAGATCAGCATGATCTATCATTTAAAGATAGGGTGAATAATCTCGACGGTGCATTTAAGAGCGTTTTAGATGCGAATGGGCAAAATATTCTTTTGGTCGATGATGTCTTAACTTCAGGGAATACGATAAAAGAGTGTGTTCGGGTTCTAAGTCAAATTAAAGACTGCAATATCTATACCGTTGTGGCTACAAAAGCTTAAGAGAAAAATAAATTTCGATAAATTTTGATAAATATAAATAAAGTTTATGATATAATGAATAGAGTGCGCAGAGTAGCGCTTGTTAAATATTTTAAAAGAAGATAATATTAGCTTGGGCGGGTTTTCTATATCCGCCCGTAAAATTTGCAATAAAAATAGAGGTGAATAATGGCAGGTCATGATATAGGAATTGATCTTGGAACATCAAGCGTTATAATATATAATGAAAAATTCGAAGAGATATTAAATGAGCCATCGGTAGTTGCGTACAACAACCGTACTGGTGAAATTTTAGCAGTCGGCGAAGAAGCTTTTTTGATGGTTGGAAAAACCCCGTCATATATTTCAGCGGTAATGCCGCTTGAAGACGGAGTTATCTCAGACTTTGAGATAACCGAGAAGATGCTTCGGTATTTTGTCGATAAAGTGACGAAGGTGCGGATGATAAAACCGCGAATTGCTATCTGTGTTCCATCGCTTATAACAGATGTTGAGGCGCGAAGCGTTCTTGATTCTGCTATTGCGATAGGAGCTCGAAAGGTATATCTGATAGAAGAGCCTATTGCGGCGGCTATCGGGGCTGGGATTGATATATCAGAGCCGCATGGAAGGCTAATAGTTGATATTGGAGCTGGTACTTGCGATGTTGCGGTTATCTCTCTTGGGAATATAGTCTATTCTCGCTCGGCGAAAGTTGCTGGCAATAAACTAAATAACGATATTGTGAATAGTGTTCGAAAAAATCATAGACTGTTAATAGGCCCACGAATGGCGGAGAAGATAAAGATAGCTATAGCTGATATTGATAATGATAAAAGCGAGCTTGTTTTTGAGGCGAAGGGGCGTGATTTGCAAACTGGAATACCGAGAAAGAAGATGATAACAGCGACAGAAGTTAATGAAGCTATCGAGGATAGTGTTTTGGAGATGACAAGAACAGTTCATACGGTGGTTGAAAGCATATCACCAGAACTTCTCTCGGATATATATGTTGATGGAATAATGCTAACAGGTGGTGGGGGACTTCTTCGTGGTCTTGATAAAAGGCTTGAGAGAGAGCTCAAAACTAAGGTATACATAGCGGATGATCCGCTCAAATGCGTAGCTATTGGCATGGCGAAAAGCTTTTCTTTAATTGATAAACTCGGAGATGGATTTCGACAGATGTCTATCATAGGACGAAAATAATTATGTCATTTTTGTGAAAAACACTATTGAAATAGTATTGGATTTTTGATATAATGATAAATGTCAAAATTTGCGTGAGGAGAGAGATAATGGAGAGTTTATCAACAATGGAACTGTCACTGCTTGTGATATTTTCGGGAATAACAATAGTTTTCGGAGTATTAATAGCGCTGACATTCATAATAAGTCTATTCGGTAAGTTTATAAAACCGGATCCTGTGGTTGTGCCAAAAGCGGCTGCAACTGCGGTGCCGCAAGGTGGGGTTTCCCCTCAAGTGGTAGCTGCTATTTCTGCGGCTGTCTCGGTGGTTTACGGAGATGATGCGAAAATATCGTCAGTTAAAAAGAGTGATGGGGGGAATAAATAATGTTACAGAACTTTTTAGATACCCTTGCGAGCATTTTTTCAAACTCCGGATTTATGAACATGAGCTGGCAGCAAGGCGTTATGCTTATCGTTTCATTCGTACTTATGTATCTTGCTATTGCTAAAAAATACGAACCACTGCTTCTTTTGCCGATAGCGTTTGGTATGTTTTTAGCAAACATTCCGCTCTCAAACATGGGAGCATATGATTCAGGTCTTCTCAGTATTTTATATCAGGGTGTTGGCCTTGGAATCTATCCACCGCTTATATTTATGGGCGTTGGTGCGATGACCGACTTTGGTCCTCTCCTTGCAAACCCGAAGAGCTTCTTGCTCGGTGCGGCGGCGCAGCTCGGTATCTTCTTCACCTTCTTTGGTGCTATGATGATAGGGTTTACTCCGCAAGAGTCTGGCGCTATTGCGATAATCGGCGGTGCAGATGGACCAACAGCTATCTACCTAACAGCGCTACTCGCTCCTCACCTGCTCGGTTCAATAGCCGTTGCGGCGTACTCATATATGGCGCTCGTTCCAATTATTCAGCCGCCAATTATGAAATTCTTCACAACAAAAGAAGAGCGTTCAGTTAAGATGAGCCAGCTTCGTCCGGTTGCTAAAGCTGAAAAAATCCTCTTCCCGATAGTTATAACAATAGTTGTTTCGCTTCTATTGCCAGATGCAACTCCTCTTGTTGGTATGCTTATGTTTGGTAATCTCATTAAAGAGAGTGGCGTCTGCGACAGACTATCAAAAACCGCTCAAAATGAGCTTATGAATATCGTAACTATCTTCCTCGGTCTATCAGTCGGTGCTACTACCACAGGTGAGAAATTCCTATCTCTGCAGACCCTTGGAATTATAGCGCTCGGACTTGTTGCATTCTCGATAGGAACAGCGGGCGGTGTTCTATTCGGCAAGATTATGTATAAAGTTACCGGCGGTAAGGTAAATCCTCTTATCGGTGCGGCTGGTGTTTCGGCAGTTCCGATGGCGGCCCGTGTTGCGAATGACGTTGGTAAAAAAGAAGACCCAACAAACTTCCTTCTAATGCATGCTATGGGACCAAACGTTGCCGGTGTTATCGGTAGTGCGGTTGCGGCTGGCGTTCTGCTAAATCTTCTCGGTTAATCAATATATTTATTTTAAAAACTCCTCATTTTTGGGGAGTTTTTTGTTTTAATTTATCGCAATTTATGGTAAAATAATATGAGTGTATAAAATAAAAAATAAGAGGTATTTGTGGATAAATTTACAGAAATTAAAAGAGAATATTTGAGTGGGAAATATAGCCATCTAAACGAAGAGCAAAGAAGAGCTGTCTTTGCAGTTTCAGGGCCTGTTTTGATATTTGCGGGTGCTGGGAGTGGCAAGACAACAGTTCTCTCAAATCGTATAGAATATATGATAAAGTATGGCGATAGCTATAATAGCGATATTAAGGGTGACGCAAATAAGCTTTTAGAGTATATAAATGCTGAAAACTTCGATGAGGCGGACAGACTAATAGCTGCAAATAGGATAAAACCTTTCTCAATTTTAGCTATAACTTTTACAAACAAAGCGGCAAAAGAGCTTGCCGAAAGGATAGAAAAAAGAGTTGGAGCTATGGGACGAGATGTTCAAGCCTGTACCTTTCATAGCGCATGTCTTCGAATTTTGCGCCGCGAAATAGAGCTGCTTGGCTATGGCAAAAGCTTTACTATATATGACACCGACGATAGCGTTCGTGTTATAAAAGCTATAATGGCAGACCTTCGAATAGATAATAAAATACATAATCCAAAAGCGGTGCTTGGTGCTATAAGCAAAGCGAAAGATGCAGAGATAACCCCTGAAAACTTAGAAGAGGGATATGATGCATTTAAGCAGGTTGTTAAAAAGATATATCCGCTATATCAAAAGAGATTATTCGCTGCAAATGCAGTCGACTTTGATGATATTTTGCGTCTTGTAGTTGAGCTTTTTCGCAGATTTCCAGAAGTTTTGGAGAAATATAGAAGATGGTATAGCTATATTTTGGTCGATGAGTATCAGGATACTAATCATCTGCAATATAGCTTTATATCCCTCCTTGCAAGTGGGCATAAAAACTTATGCGTTGTTGGCGATGATGATCAGAGCATCTATCGTTTTCGCGGTGCTGATATTGAGAATATTTTAAACTTTGAGCGCGAATTTAAGGGAGCGAATGTTATAAAGCTTGAGCAGAATTATCGCTCGGTTGAGAATATTTTAGAGGCGGCGAACGGCGTTATAAAAAATAACGAAGGACGAGTTTCGAAAAAACTATGGAGTGATCTTGGTAGTGGCGATAAGGTGCTTGCTGTAACTATTGATGATGAATTTGCCGAGGCGAATTATATAGCAGATATGATTGAAGAGGGTATTTCAAATGGGAAATCCTTTAATGATTTCACCATTCTTTATAGGATGAATGCCCAATCGCAAACGGTTGAGCGAACATTGTCAAGAAGGGCTATTCCATATAAAATAGTTGGCGGCGTACGATTTTTTGAGCGCAAAGAGATAAAAGATATGATGGCATATCTCTCGATAATTGATAATCATTCGGATAATCTAAGGCTTCGCAGAATCATAAATGAACCAAAGCGCGGGATAGGGATAACAACTATCGAGCGTGCAGAAGAGATAGCTATAAATGAGGGAGTATCTCTTCTAACTGTTTTTAGAACAGCTGAAAACTACGAGGGAATTGTGCGGGCGCGCGAGAAGTTAATGGCATTTTGCGAGATGCTCGATGAGCTATCAGAGAAGAAAGAGACGCTACCGCTCGATGAGCTTTTTGAGCTTCTTTTAGAGAAAAGTGAATACCTAAAGCAGTTTGATAATGGCGGTATTGAGGGTGAGACGAGGCGAGAAAACGTCTTAGAGCTTCTCTCGAATATTAAAGAATATATGAAAGCGAACGAAGACGGCACCCTTAGCGGATACCTTGAAGAGATGGCGCTATATACCGATCTTGATAACTATAATGAGAGCGAAGAGCATGTAACGCTTATGACGATGCATGGCGCTAAAGGCCTTGAGTTTCATACCGTTTTTATCTGCGGAATGGAAGATGGGATCTTCCCGGGAGCGCAGTCTATATATGTCAAGGAAGATATGGAAGAAGAGCGCAGACTTGCATATGTTGCAATAACAAGGGCAAAGATGGAGCTTCATATTCTATCGGCAAAGCAGAGGATGCTTTTTGGTAGAACACAGCGCAATAAAGCTTCCCGTTTTATAGAGGAGATACCAGAGAATTGCATAGACTTTGTTGATAAGAGCAGAGCGCCGATAAAACCGAGCTTTGAGAGGACGCAGAGGGTTGTCAACCGCGGATTTAGCGGAGCGCCGACAGTTCGAGCGACGGCGAGTGCAGCACCGAGTGAAAGATATTCTGTTGGTGAAACTGTTTATTCAAAGGCATTTGGAAAAGGTGTTGTCACCGAGAGCCGTGAGATGGGCGGAGATACTCTGCTAACTGTTGATTTCGCAGGTAGTGGAAGCAAAAAACTTATGGCGAACTTTGCAAAACTAACTAAAAATCCTTAAAAAGTAACCATTGTAAATAATTTTCATAAAATAGGTATGAATACTATTTTTATAAGGAGGATTTGCAATGGCACAAAACAACAGTGAGAAATATTTCGATTCAGATGTCTGTGTTGATGTTAGTCGAGTGTTTGACAGCTGCAATGATAAGGATTGCTATGAGGATTTAAGGGTATACATACCCGGTTGTTATCAGGAGCATGTTTGCAATGCAAGCGCTGTTCGGGTTATCTCGGCGGAAGTTATCTATACATCGGTAACGGTTGAGCCGCTCGGTTACCACAAAGGTTTTTATACCGTCGACATGACATTCTATCTCGATGTTCTCTGCGAGGTTTGCAAACCGGGAAGCAGTTATAAAAAAAGAGGGCATAATCAGCGTTTTAATGGCGTTACGATGTTTTCAAAAAAAGTCGTTCTATATGGTGGAGATAGTCATTTTAAGAGTTTTTCATCCTGTGAGGACGATTACCGCAAGAAAAGATGCGACTGCGAATATCCAAAGGCAACAGTTAAGGTTTCGCACCCTGTCGTTTTAAGCTACAAGCTAATTGAAAACGGACTTGGCGCTGCGGCAAACCCAGGTGTACTACCGCAACCTGTATGCGATTACTTTGAGGATTTCTCGCCGGCTTGCCCCTCGAAAATACTGTACTGCACGATAGGCGTTTTCACCATAACCGAGCTTACACGAGATGTTACGATGATGATACCAGCTTCATGCTATTTCCTACCTTGCAAAGAATGCATAGGCGAGCATCATCCAGAGCATAAAGACCCTTGCGAAACATTTAGAAAAATCCCTTTCCCAAAAGATGACTTTATCCCAGAGGATGACTTTCGTGAGCTCAAAGAAGAGGATGAAGACTGAGCGATAAAATAAGGAGTGTTTAAATTGGCAGAGTTGCTATCTTAAAAAAACGCAGCTGATTTAATATCGGCTGCGTTTAGCTGTTTATTTTATCTTTTTTTAGGTTTCAAAATGGCTTACATCTGCCTGTTTGATAGAAAATAGTTAATAGATTTTAAAGGGACGAAACTTAATGCTTTGATGCAGGTTTGAAATTAAAGATTAAAAGAGGACGGGTTTTCCGTTTTGTGAAATAATGATAGATAAATTATCGGGAGGATAAAATGCTTATAGTTATAGACGGACTTGATGGTTGTGGAAAAGCGACCCAAACAGCGCTTTTAAAAGAGAACCTTGTTCTGGGTGGTAAATCGGTGACGACGGTTTCATTCCCTGATTATGAGAGTGAATCCTCAGCGCCACTTCGGATGTATCTCCGTGGGGATTTTGGGAGTGACCCGAAAGCTGTGAACCCTTATGCAGCAGCAACTCTTTTTGCAATAGATAGATATGCAAGTTATAATTTAAAGTGGAAAGAGAATATGCAAGAGGGAGATATTATCCTCTGCGATAGATATACCACTTCAAATATAATTCATCAGATGACAAAACTTGATAAAAAAGATTGGGATAATTATATCGAATGGAATACTGATTTTGAATATAACAAGCTTGGCATACCATCCCCAGACCTTGTTATCTATCTATCTATGGATATTTCAGCAAGCCAAAAACTGCTATCTGAAAGGTACGACGGCGATGAGAGCAAAAAGGATATCCATGAGCGCGATCTAAGCTATCTTGAGAGCTGCAGAGAGGCTGCGTCTTA
Organism: uncultured Oscillospiraceae bacterium; assembly: GCA_964369635.1. Taxonomy (GTDB): domain Bacteria; phylum Bacillota; class Clostridia; order Oscillospirales; family Ruminococcaceae; genus CAYJGN01. The sequence goes on along the minus strand of CAYJGN010000017.1, from coordinate 9,680 downwards.
TGCCGGTGAAAAGCTCGGGTGGCGGGTAATTAAATGCAGTACAGGCGAGGATATCCTCTCTATAGATGAGATAAAAGAGATGATTTATAGTGAGGTTTCAAGGGTTCTGTGATGAAGTTTGATGAAAAAAGCGCATTGCGAGATAGACTTAAAAAAATATCGGTATCAGAGGGTGCAAAAAAGGATAGGATAATATCAAACTATCTTATTTCGCAGATGCAAAACTATAATGTTGTTCTATCATTTAACCCGATAAAGGGCGAAGTTGATATCAGCGATATTAATCAGCTGATTATAAAAGAAAAACAGCTGTATTTACCGCGTGTTGAGGGTGAAACTATCTCTTTTTATAGAGTTTTGGACGACAACGACTTCACCTGTGGCAGTTTTGGGATAAAGGAGCCTATGCCAAGAGAAAAGCTTATGAAAACAGAGAATACCCTCTGCATAGTTCCAGGGGTTGCTTTTTCAGAGAAAGGTGCAAGACTTGGTCGTGGTGGTGGATATTACGATAGATTTCTAAAGGATTATAAGGGAGTTAAAGTCGGTATTTGTTATAGCGAGTTTTTTCTGCCGAAAATACCAACAGAGAGCTTTGATATATCGGTCGATGCAGTTATAAGTGATAGTGGAGTTTATAAAATATATTAATAAAATATTATAATTAGCTACCTATTTGACTATGGCGACAGAGAAGAGAAAGCTTGTAAATTCGATGTCTGGTAAATACCGTACAGGTAAAGTTTGATAAACAGGATAAAAGCGGACTCTCTCTCGAAAGCCCGCTCTTATATAGTACGTAGGTCTTAGTCGTTGTTGCAGCAGAAGACGTAAAGTAGGATTATGATGATTATCCACATACAAGAATTGTTGTTGTCAAATATATTTCCACACATTTAGGGTTCAACTCCTTTAATTAATTTGACTTATACTATGATAATTAGATGAAAGTTGTTACAAAAATAAAGGGAAAGAATATCCCTGTTAGGAGACAAATATGAAAAAGAAGATTATTATAAGGGTAATAGTGGCTATTGTTGCCCTCGGTGTTTTATCGGCTGGGGTGATAAGCTATCTATACCTATCTGACCACGACGGTCATGGCGATAAAAACCCTGTCACTGTTGAGATAGGGCAGGGAAGCTCGGTAACTGCCATAGCAAATTCGCTTGCAGAAGCTGATGTTATCGATAATGCGCTCTTTTTCAGACTATATATAAGATATTTTGCCGAGGACTATAACTTCCAATATGGCAGTTTTGAGCTAACAACTAATATGTCCTACCCGGATATTGTGAGCGCTCTATCGCAGATATCAGCGGTTCTGGATACCGCTACAGTTACCTTCTCAGAAGGATTTACGATATTCGATATGGGTGCAGAACTCGAAGAGCAGGGTGTTTGCAGTGCGGCAGACTTTATCGAAGCAACGAAGGATATAACCCCTTTCGCCGAGCAGTTTGCTTTTGTTAATGATATAAAGCAAGATGAGCTTCGCTATTCTCTCCTTGAGGGTTATCTCTATCCCGATACCTATGCTTTTCATTTTGATATAGAGGCTGTGGAGGTTATAGAAGTTTTGCTTGCAAACTTCGAAGAGAAAGTTTTGGCAAACGGTGTTTTAGAGGCGGCCCAAAATGCGGGATATACCCTTGATGAGGTTATAATACTTGCGTCAATTATCGAGCGAGAGGTTGCTGGAATTGATGATCAGTATAAAAATGTTGGCTCTGTATTCATGAACAGATTAAATAACCCATCTGTTTTCCCACAACTTCAAAGTGACCCGACTTATAGATATGTTAGAGATGAAATCCCGGTGTATACAGGGGAAGAGGTAAGCGCTCTGATGTATGCAGCATATGATACCTATCAGTGTATTGGGATACCTGTTGGAGCGGTTGCTTCACCTTCGTATGCAGCGATAGATGCTGTGCTAAACCCATCAGATACCCCATACTACTTCTTCGTAACAGATAAATACAAAGAATTTTACTATGGTGAAACGGTTGCAGAACACGATAGAAATGTTGATATAGCCTTTTCGGTGGAATAGGAGAAATTTTGAACAGATTAGAACTATTAAGCCCAGCTGGAGACTATGAGAGGTTTTGCGCAGCACTTCTCTATGGTGCAGACGCTATATATCTTGGTGCCTCAGACTTCACTATGCGGGCGCGAAGCAACAGCTTTGATGATGAGACGATAAAAAAAGCGGTTAGTATGGCTCATGAAAAAAGAGTGCGCGTATACTTAACTGTTAATACAACGCCGCTATCAGGCGATATAGATGCTTTGCCGCAGTTTATTAAAAGAATGGCAGAGTGTGGCGTTGATGCATTTATTGTAGCTGATATAGGTGTTATGTCTATCTGTAAAGAGATAGCACCAGATATAGAAATCCATATTTCAACCCAAGCGGGTGTTACCAATTATAGAACAGCGCAAGAGTTCTATAAAATGGGGGCTCGACGGGTGGTGCTTGCACGCGAATTATCGCTTGATGATATTAAGAATATACGGGAAAACACTCCAGATGACCTTGAGATAGAATGCTTTGTTCATGGAGCTATCTGCATGTCCTTTTCGGGTCGCTGCCTAATATCGAACTATATGATAGGCAGAGATGCAAACGATGGCAAATGCGCACAGCCTTGCAGGTGGGGGTATCATTTAGTTGAAGAGAAGCGCCCAAACGATTATTATCCGATATTTGAGGATGAGGCTGGAAGCTATATCCTAAACGCAAAAGACCTCTGTATGATAGAGCATCTCGATAAAGTTTTAAAAGCTGGTGTTAATAGTTTTAAGATAGAAGGCAGAGCTAAGAGTACTTATTATACAGCTGTTGTAACAAATGCCTATAAGCAGGCGCTTGAGATACTAAAAAACGACCCTGATAACTATAATTTACCGCAGTATATTATAGATGAGGTGCGAAAAGTAAGCCACAGAAGATACGATACGGGTTTTTATTTCGGCAAACCTATAGATGGGCAGTATTACGAGAGCGGCGGATACTTTAGAGATTATGATGTTGTTGCGATTGTTCAGAAGTATGAAAATGGAAGAATTTTTGCAGGACAGAGAAATAAATTTTCGGTTGGTGAAGAGCTTGAAGTTGTTATACCAGGTGGGGCGCCAATCGCAATTTCACCAAAGATATTTTTTGATGAAAAGGGCAATGAAGTGAGTGTTTTACCGCATGCTATGCAAAATTTCTCATTTGATAGCGATATTGAGCTACCTGTAGGAGCTATGATAAGAGCGCCGTCGAAAAAATAATGTTCAAGTAATTTAGTCAGAGCAGATAAAATAATTAATTTAATTTGTCTAAATTCCTTGTTGAACTCGTCTTATATATCATATATGATATAATTTAGTTTAATATAATTTTATGGAGGTTATTATGATTGTTCAGATTTATTCAATTAAGAATGTCTCAGAAGCAGAGGATTGCATTAAAGCAGGTGTTGATTATATTGGTATAGCGGCGGGAAATGAGATGGGTCTTCCTGCTGAAATAGACCTTGAAAAAGGCAAGGAGATATTTGAAGCTATTGGGGAGAGAGCTGTTAAAGTTGGGCTTACTACCCTTGATACAGAAGAAGAAATTTTAGTGCAGGTAGAGGCGCTAAAACCAGATATCCTCCATGTATGCGGAGATAACTATTACCTAACTGAGAGCTTTGTTAAAAAGCTTAAAGCAGATTATCCGAAAATGCAGGTTATGCAGGCGATTGGCGTTATGAATGGGAAAAAGGATGAGTGTGTGGCGCAGGCTGTTAAATACGGCGCTTACTGCGACTATCTAATTCTCGATACGGTAGCCCCAGATGTTATAGGTATTGGTGCTGTTGGCAAAACTCACGATTTTAATATCGACGCTGCTATTGTAGAAGCTGTCGACTGTAAAGTTATAATAGCTGGTGGGCTTTCACCTGAAAACGTTGAGGAGGCAATTTTAATTGCAAAACCATTTGGAGTTGACTCGCTAACAAAGACGAATAAATTCCTCGAGAGCGGCGAGAGAACAAAAGACTATGAAGCGATGAAAGCATTTGTTGAAAATGCGCATGCAGCAGCAAAAAAACTTTAAAATATATATTAAAAAGGAGAAAGTATTATGATTAATCAATTTTACTCGGCATCAACAGTTGAAGAGGCTTTAAATATCGTTAAAGTTGGAGGAAACCATATAGGTCTTTCACCGAAAACCTTTGCAAATCTACCAGCAGAGCTTGATAATCCAGAGCTAAAAGAGATAATTGACGCAGTTGACGCGGTAGGAGAGAAATGCTCACTTCTATTTATTGATAACGACTGGGATTTTATGTATAAATGCGTTGAGGAGACAAAACCGCATATAATCCACCTTTGTGGTGATGAGTATTTTGCAACCCCTGAGTTTAACAAAAAGATAAAAGAAATATCGCCGAGAACAGAGATTATGCAGGCTATCCCTGTTGTAGGGCCTGAGGCTGTGCAGAGCGCTATTGACTATTCAAAGTTCTGCGACTACCTAATTCTTGATAGCGTAACTGTTGATATACCTGGAACAGGAGCTGCGGGTGTTGTGCATGATTGGAATATCTCAAAAGAGATATGCGAAAAAGCCCATTGCACGGTTGTTTTAGCTGGAGGTCTTGGACCAGATAACGTTGAGGAAGCTATTCGTTTTGTAAGACCTGATGGTGTTGACTCTCTAACAAAAACAAACGCAACTCTTCCAAATGGACAAAGAATTAAAGATATCGAGAAGATAAAAGAGTTTTGCGCTACTGCGAACAGAGTGGGAGCTGAACTCGGACTATGATAAATTTTAAACGGGACAAGGCGGTTCTCTGCCTTGGGGATGCAAACCCCGATATAGTTTTGCCATATGGTGAGACGGTAGCGATAAACAAAAGAATTGAAGATGGCGAGCAGATAACACAGCGGCAACCGGGAGCTGAGATATCAGCTGGCGGAAGCGTTGGAAACTGCGCTTGCGGATGCTCAAGACTTTCGATGGAAACATATTTTTGCGGTAAAGCTGGTGCTGATTCTTTTGGTAAATTCCTTGTAGAGGATTTTATAAAAGAAGGGGTGAAAACCGATTATTTTTACCTTGACCCAGCCCTATCAAGCGTTGTTGTCTTCTGTGTCATAGGTGATGATAAAAATAGGGTTTTGTATGCATACCCAAGAAGAGATGCAAGCTGCTATAAGCTCACAGAGGCTGATTTATCTGATGAGATAATCACAAAGATTGATTATGTTATCACGAGTGGCATTATGCTGCGTGAAGAGCCAGCGGCGGCTTCTATTATAGATTTTCTAAAAAGATGCAAAGCGGCAGGTGTTATCGTTGCGTTTGATTTAAATCTTCGAATAGAGTCTATTGGGCTTGAGGAGAAGTATAAAAAAGACATACTTGCTTGCGCTGAGAGTGCAAATATTCTTTTTGGTAGCGGTATAGATGAGCTTGTTCCGCTTTCTGGCAAAGCAACGCCTGAAGAGGCGGCGAAGAGTTTTGTTCGAGAGGATAGAATAGTCATCTGCCGAAATGGGAAATACGGCTCAACTGTTTATACCCACACCGATGAGAGCTTTTGCCCTGCTTTTGATGTGCCTGTAGTGGATACTATTGGTGCTGGCGACTCGTTCAATGCGGGATTTTTAGCGGCTATAAAGAGCGGCGAAACACCGGCTACTGCAAATATATGGGGCAATGCAACAGCATGCTATAATATAATGCATAAAGGCGGCAGAAATTGCCCTACAAGGTCGCAACTTTTAGACTTCTTAAAAGAATATGATGGGATTTTCGTTAAATAAAGTGTTTTGGAGTTTTTATGTTAAGAAGGTTAGATGAAAAGTATAGCAGGATGCTACTGAATGCAAATATGAAATTTGTAGCGCTGATACCTATTATAATTCTTATAGCTTTGCAGATGGCGGTATGTCACCTCGATGCAGTTGAGGTAATAGTATTTTCTTCAGTTATTATCTTTAATGTGTTTATTGTCGGTGCAGCTATTGTTTCTATGTTGTCGCTTGCTATCTCAAAATTTGAATTTTATATTTATTCAGCGGTTTTTGGCGTTTCATATATAATAGTTTTGTATTTCATAGTTTATACGCTTAATTTATCGCAATTTTTAATCTACTTCACAACTTCCTTTTCAATAATATCTCTATTTATTTTAAATAAAAACAAAGAGAGAATCCGTGAGTATAAAAAGGATGGAATTTCGCGCTCGCTATTTTGGGTTTTAACGGTTTTAGTTATTGCTATAATGATGCTTGGCAATAGCTTTGTGAACCTAACGCCGCAGTATATGCTAAATCAAGATTACTATCCCGATAATCTTTGGAATATCGGCAATATAACGATGGCATATAACTCCTTTCCGATGAGTGATATTCGAATATCGGGACTCGATTTCTACTACCATTTTTTCACCCAGATATTTTTAGGTGTTATGAAAAGCATAACAGGGATAGACTCTTTTTCAATCTATTTCTACTATTATCCGTTTGTGATAGCGCCGTTGCTTGTTGGTTCGTTTATCGTCTTTGCGCGAAGATTTTTAAAAAGCAACATAGCACTCACATTTGCCTTTATTGGTTTTATAACAGCTTACAGAAGCGCTGTCGATACCCTTTTTTACCCATATAATGGGCCGTTATCATATGTTTTTCTATTCCTATCGGGAGCGTTTTTCATTCGAAGCATAAGCTCGATAAAGACTAAAATTATAGATAAAAATACCATCTTATCAGCGGTGTTATTAATGCTTGCTGTCGGCTCAAAAGGCCCTTATGCAGCGGTATTTTTGGTAGGGTATGGATTTGCGCTATTTGTTAGCTACTTTACCGAGAAAAATATTCTCGCAACAACAGTGCGAGGACTTATTTTACTCGCATCTTTCATAATACCTTATATATTTCTATTCGGAGGGATATATGGACCCGGCACAGAGCTTATATTAGTTCCTGGATTTTCAGCCGATACCCTTTGGAGCATTGGGTGGGATGGTATTATTTCGACTCTATCGGATTTTGGAATATACAACGGTATAGCTATGCTTATCGCGATAGTTGCATATGCATTTATCATGCTGACTATCGTAACAATACCAATATTTGTGATAAAAAAACTGATTATCAATACCGAGCGCAAGCTTAAATATTTCTTTGCTTATGGAGTTCTAATATCGGGCCTTATTCTAAGCACATTGTTAGCTCAAGAGAGCAACTCTAATCTATATTTCTACTATGCAGCAGTGCCGGTTGGAGCGATTATCTTCCTTTGCTATATCGAGAGAAACTTTATTAAAAGAGTTCATCTAAAGAATATTAAGACAACTGCTTTTGTTGCGATATCCTCATTGCTTCTTTTAAGCACAACTCTTGATTTAACAGAAACATCTGTGCGAAATTTTCAGACAGGGATTTCAAATGCTGCATATTCTATAAGCAGATATTTTTCGCAAGATGAGCAAAACAAAGATACTGGAGATTTTTCAGACTATATGTATGAAGCGAGTATTTTTATCAGAGATAATACCTCAGAGCAGGCAGTTATTTTAACCGATAAGCACAATATAAATGACCTCGCAAACTCATACTACTACACAGCATTTACCGAGAGGCAGTTTTTAATTGAAGGGTACTATTATGCCGCAACGAAAGAGTTTGGCTTTGAAGATTATATCGATAGTAATTTTGATTTAAACGAAGCGGTTTTTGCAGGAGATATAAATGCAGTTGAAAAAGTTTCAGTTATGGGGTTTGACGAAGTTTATATTATTACTAAAAAAGAAAAGATAGACGATATAGAGGATATTATTGATAATCTAACGCTCGTTTATGAAAATTTGCAGATATCAGTTTATCAGATTACGATATAAGTATCTTTTTAGCAATTAATTAAAAAATTATTTAATAATTAAGCCACCTTATGGCGATTACGCATAAAGAAATTTATTAATTTATAAGTTTTAATTAATTCAATAGACTATGTCTATTTTCATCTACTTTTCGACTGCGAAAAGTAGCAAAAGCGTGGGGCGTTGCGCACTCGCCCCACACCCCAGAGCGCCGTGCACGACTGCTCGCTTTTTAAAAATAACTATATCGCTCGAAGTAGACTGTTCGTCTATCGACGAACGATACTCGCGATATGTATTTTTAGAAAAAGCTCCGTTTTTGTAGGTTTGTCACTGCATTTCTCCTTGAATTGCTCTACCAATTAAACAAATAAGTTTCGAATAAAAAGCCTGTGAATTTTAAAAATTCACAGGCTTTTGTGTTACAAGTTTCTTTAAAGATAGTCTCCTTAAGGTGGTTTTTTTATTTGAGATAAAAAAATATATAAGATGAAGAAAAAACTAATAAAGACAACACCGAACTTCAAACAAAAAAATTAAAATTCACATATTCAGCTTTTGAACACAGTCAAAACAGCTAAATAAAAATAAATAGCAGATGCATTATCTGTGATATATTATAAATATTTTAATACGCTAAAGCATTAACGCGTTAATGTGTTGACAAATTGAATTTATCGTAGTAGTATATTAGCAAGATAAAGTTTCGGTTGTGTTAGAGATGGCAAGAGATGCCAATGGATTTATTGGCAGTGAAAGTCTTCTGTATCTTTTATACAAAGAAATTTTAAGCAAGATAGAATTTTATAAGCTTTAGGTGATATCAGTCAGGTAAAAAGGAGAGAGTTATGAGAAAGTTTAGATTAGCAGTTTTAGTAGTTTTAATATTAGCGCTTTCAATGGGATGCGGGCAAGGCGGCGGCAGCAGCAGTGGTGGCGGGTCGTCGGAGAGTGGCAGTGCAGAGCCTACGAACCGCCTCGAAGAGATTAAAGCTCGTGGTTATATAGAGGTTATAATGGAGCCCTATATGATACCTTTTGAGTTTATAGACGCAACAAAGAGCGGCGATGAGCAGTATGTTGGTGTTGATGTTGAGATAGCGCAGTATATTGCCGATAAGATAGGCGTTGAGCTTCGCATTATACCGCTTGAGTTTGGCGCAGTGCTTGCTGGAATTTCTGAGGGTAAATACGACCTTGCAATTTCAGCCCTTGCATATACACCGCTCAGAGCAGAAACTATGAATCTTTCAGAGGGATACTTCTGGGGCTCAAATGAAGGATACGGAATGGTTGTTCGCGAAGAAGATGTTGCAAACTATGCAACAGCAGAAGATTTTGAAGGTAAAACAGTTGTTGTTCAGAGTGGATCAATTCAGGAGGCTCTTTTAGATCAGTATCTATTGGAAATAATAGCAGAGCAAAAGACCCTATCATCAATGACCGACTGTTATCTATCTGTTTCAACTGAAAAGTCGGATGCATCTGTTATAGCTATTTCAAATGCAAGACTTTATATCGAGGCGAATCCTTCAAGTGGGCTTGCAGTCGTTGAAGGGCTAAAATTCGAAGTAGATGATGAGTTCACAGGAACAAGAGCGGCTGCACCTGCAGGAGAAGAGGAGCTTATAGCAGTTGTCAATGAAGCGATTGAAGAACTTGTTGCAGAAGGCCAGATAGATGAATGGTATGAAGAATATTCAGAATACGCAAAGACTCTTGGCATCTAAGTTTGGTAAATAAGTAAGTAAGGATAGGTAGTTATGCAGGTTTATATTGATCTTTGGGCGAAATACTCGCATG